>NZ_CAURTV010000048.1:0-24352 GCF_963527515.1 uncultured Cellulomonas sp.
GCGCGGGTCCGCCGGTGCCGGCGGCTGCGTGCGGTCAGCAGGTCGACCGGCAGGGGTGCGCGGGTGGACCGGTGGCTCTGCTCGGCGCGTGCGGCGAGCTCGCCCAGGGCCGACTCGAGGTCGCGGTTCATCGCGAGCCTCCCTTCGAGATCGTCGCGACGTCCTCCGTGGCCAGCCCGGGCTGCGGGCCGAGCAGCGGCTCCAGCTTGTGCCGGGCGTCGGACAGGTAGCGCTTCACGGCCCCCGCCGAGACGCCGAGCCGGAGCCCGATCTCGGGGAGCGTGAGGTCGTCGTAGAACCGCAGCACCACGCAGGCGCGCTCGCGGGGCGACAGGGCCGCCAGCGCCCGAGCCACGTCGGTGCGGTCGCCCGCGACGGAGTCGACGTCGTCCACCTGGTCCGGCGCGGCCAGCAGCGGCGTGACCGCGCTGAACCGGCTCCGCGCGCGGTACCCGTCGAGGTAGGTGTGCAGGATGGTGCGCCGCACGTAGGCCTCGACCCAGGTGATCTCCTCGGGTCGTCGCCGGGAGTAGGTGCGGACGATCGCGTCCTGCACCAGGTCCTCGGCGGCGGCCAGGTCGCCGGCCAGGAGGTACGCGTACGCGACCAGCGCGGAGCCGCGCTGCGAGACCAGCCGGTCGAGATCCGCCTCCCAGCTCATCGCTCGTCCCCCTCGATCGGCGCCATCGTGCTCTCACCTGCTCAGACGCCCCCCGCGGGCGAACGGTTGGGGTCGGACGGTCGTCCGGTCCACGGAGCGTCACCTCATGGTCGCGTCGTGGTGCGATCCACGTCACATCTGCTGGCTACACTCACCGGGTCGCACAGCAACGGGGCTGCACGACGGGCGCGGTCAGGGGGGCCGCGCTGAGGTTCGAGGAGGATGCATGGTCGAGCTCGGGTCCACGAGCATCACGATCGTCAGTGTCATCGCGGCCGTCGCGGTCGCGTCCCTGCTCGTCGCGGTGGTCCTGCGCCGTCAGGTGCTCGCGGCCGGCGAGGGGACCGAGTCCATGCGCGAGATCGCGCGCGCGGTCCAGGAAGGGGCGTCGGCGTACCTGAGCCGGCAGTTCCGCACCCTGGCCCTCTTCGCGGTCGTCGTCTGTGCCCTGCTGTTCCTGCTGCCCGGCGACGGCGGTGTCAAGGTCGGCCGGTCCGTCTTCTTCCTGATCGGCGCCGGGTTCTCCGCGGCGATCGGGTACCTGGGCATGTGGCTCGCCACGCGCGCCAACGTCCGGGTCGCCGCTGCGGCGTCCGAGGCGGGTGGGCGTGCGGAGGGCGCGCGCATCGCGTTCCGGACCGGCGGGTTCGTGGGCATGAGCGTCGTGGGCCTGGGCCTGCTCGGGGCGGCGTCGGTGGTGCTGATCTACCGCGCCGAGGCGCCGGCCGTGCTCGAGGGCTTCGGGTTCGGGGCTGCGCTGCTCGCGATGTTCATGCGGGTCGGCGGCGGCATCTTCACCAAGGCGGCCGACGTGGGCGCCGACCTGGTGGGCAAGGTGGAGCAGGGCATCCCGGAGGACGACCCGCGCAACGCGGCCACCATCGCGGACAACGTCGGCGACAACGTGGGCGACTGCGCCGGCATGGCCGCGGACCTGTTCGAGTCCTACGCGGTGACGCTCGTCGCGGCGCTCATCCTGGGCAAGGCGGCGTTCGGCGAGCAGGGCCTGGTGTTCCCGCTCGTGGTCACCGCGATGGGCGCGCTCGTGGCGGTGCTCGGCGTCTTCATCACCCGGGTGCGCGGGGCGGAGAGCGGCCTGACGGCGATCAACCGCGGGTTCTACATCTCGGCGCTCATCGGTGTCGCGCTCTCCGCGGTGGCGGCGTTCATCTACCTGCCGTCGTCGTTCGCGGACCTCACGGGCGGCACCGCCGGCCTGGAGACGCACGCGGGCGACCCGCGGCTCATCGCGTCGGTCGCCGTGGCCATCGGGGTCGTGCTGGCCGGCGTCATCCTCTGGGTCACCGGGTACTTCACCGGCACGACGAGCAAGCCCACCCTGCACGTCGCGCGCACCACCCTGACCGGCGCGGCCACGGTGGTCCTGTCCGGCATCGGGGTCGGCTTCGAGTCCGCCGTCTACACCGCCGGCATCATCGCCGCCGCCATCTGCGGGGTGTTCCTGCTGGCCGGCGGCTCGGTGTCGCTGTCCCTGTTCCTCATCGCGCTCGCAGGCTGCGGCCTGCTGACCACGGTCGGCGTCATCGTCGCCATGGACACGTTCGGGCCGGTCAGCGACAACGCGCAGGGCATCGCCGAGATGTCCGGCGACGTGACGCCCGAGGGTGCGCAGATCCTCACGGACCTCGACGCCGTGGGCAACACCACCAAGGCCGTCACCAAGGGCATCGCGATCGCGACGGCCGTGCTGGCCGCGACCGCGCTGTTCGGGTCCTACGCCGACGCGGTGCAGAACGCCCTGCGGACGGCGGGGCAGGCCGGCGACGAGCTCACCGCGGCGATGCTCAACTACAGCATCATCAGCCCGGTCACCCTGGTCGGTGTGATCCTCGGTGGCGCGACGGTGTTCCTGTTCTCGGGCCTGGCGATCGACGCCGTGACCCGGGCCGCGGGAGCCATCGTGTTCGAGGTGCGCCGCCAGTTCCGGGAGAACCCCGGGATCATGACCTACGAGGTGCGGCCGGAGTACGGCAAGGTCGTGGACATCTGCACGCGCGACTCGCTGCGGGAGCTGGCGACGCCCGGTCTGCTCGCGGCGTTCGCCCCCATCGCGGTCGGGTTCGGCCTCGGTGTGGGCCCGCTCGCCGGGTTCCTCGCCGGTGCCATCGCGACCGGCGTGCTCATGGCGGTCTTCCTGGCCAACTCGGGCGGTGCCTGGGACAACGCGAAGAAGATCGTCGAGGACGGCAACTTCGGTGGCAAGTGGTCCGACGCCCACGCGGCGGCGATCATCGGCGACACGGTCGGCGACCCGTTCAAGGACACCGCCGGGCCGGCCATCAACCCGCTGATCAAGGTCATGAACCTCGTGGCCCTGCTCATCGCGCCGGCGGTGGTCGCCATCTCGGTGGGTGCCGACGCCAACCACACCGTGCGCCTGTCCATCGGCATCGCGGCCGCGCTCGTGGCCGGCGGAGCGGTCGTCCTGTCCCGCCTGCGGGCGGCCCGCGCCGACAAGAACGACCTCACGCGCGAGGCCGAGAAGGCGCTCGCGCACTGAGGCTCGACCGCTCCCTCGTCGTCCGGACGGGGGAGCGGTCGACCCGGTGACTCCCTCAGGAGGATCGATGCCGCACGCGCTCGTGCTCGCCGGTCACGGGCGGTACCAGGACCCGTGGCACGACACCGCCGCGGTCGCCCACCGCCTTGCGGTCCTGCTGGCCGACGACGGCATCGACACCACCGTCCGCGCGACCATGCCGGGCTCGCTCGACGACGTGTCCGCAGACCTGCTGGTGGTGGCGTCCGGGCGGGGGCGTCCCGACGCGGACTTCGACGGGTCCGACGACGACTGGCTGCCGTTCCACCAGCGGCTCGCGGCCCTGGTGGCGGACGGGGTGCCGGTGCTCGGGCTGCACCAGGCGGCGAACACGTTCCTGGACTCGCCCACCTGGGAGGCCCTGCTGGGCGGCCGGTGGGTCGAGGGCACCACGTGGCACCCGCCGCTCGCGCCGTCGGCGTTCCGGGTGGTCGACCCGACGCACCCCGTGACTCAAGGGCTGTCCGTGGTCGAGGCACCGGACGAGCAGTACCTCGCGCTCGACGTGTCACCGGACGCGCACGTGCTGGTCGTCGCGGACCACGAGGGCGTCGCGCACCCGGTGGTCTGGGTGGCACCGGGACCCGGCCGGGTGCTCTACGACGCCCTCGGCCACGACCTGCGGTCCTACGGCTCGCCGTCCCGCGTCGACCTGTTCCGTCGCGAGGTCCGCTGGCTGCTCAGCCGCTGACGGCGCAGCGTGCCACCGGCCAGGAGCAGCCCCCACACGAGGAACCACGGCTCCCACAGGAACAGCCGCCAGGTCAGCGCGCGGTCGGACAGCGGCTCGGCGGGGACGACGACACCGACCGCCACGAGGGCGACCGACGTGGTCTGCAGCAACCCGTAGAGCACCAGCACCGAGGCGCCCAGCCAGCCCAGCGTCAGGAGCAGCCGGCGCGGCAGGCGTCGGCCCCACGGCTGCGCCAGGGCGAGAGCCACCACGCCGCCGAGCACCTTGAGCACGAGGGCGACCGCGTTGGCCGCCAGCAGCACCGGGTCGCCCGCCCGGCCCCGGCGCTCGATGGTGCCGCCGAGGGTGTCCAGCCCGACCGTGCTCCCCAGCGCCCACGCGAGGCTGACCGCCGCGAACGCGAACGCGACCACCGCAGCCGCCCAGGGCACTCATGCCGGTGGCACCCACGACTGTCCGGTCCGTCCCACGGGCCACCACGCTAGCCACTTGCCTCCGAGGTGAGACCCGGGAGGATGTCCCGGTGACCACGAATCCCGACCACCCCCGGCTGCGGATCATGACGTACAACGTCAAGGGCCTGAGCGTCTCCCGGCAGGACGCCGTCGCCGTGGTCCGCGCGGCCGCACCCGACGTGCTCGGCGTGCAGGAGCCGCCGCGCGGGCTGCTCGGGCGGCTGCGGATGTGGTGGTTCGCGCGGGCGGTGGGCATGCGCACGATCGTGAACGGCCGCGGGGCCCGGACCACCGCGCTGCTCGTCGCGCACGGCCGGGTGGTCTCCGACGCGCGCGCCGTGCGGTTGCCGCACCTGTCCGACCGCACCCGCCGGGGGATCGCCCTGGCCACCGTGGAGGGCGTCCGGTGCGTCGTCGTGCACCTCTCCCTGGTCCGCGACGAGCGCGCCGCCCATCTGGCCCAGGTGCTGGAGCAGCACGTGCCGGCCACCCGGACCGTCGTCCTCGGTGACCTCAACGAGCTCCCCGGCGGACCGACGTGGACGCGACTGGCCGACGTGCTGGTCGACGCCGATCCCACCGGTGACCCCACCTTCCCGGCCGACCAGCCGACGCACCGGATCGATGCGGTCCTGGTCACCCCCGACCTGCGCACCGAGACCCCCCGAGTCCTGTCCGACCCGCCCGCCGTGCGGGGCAGCGACCACCGCCCGCTCCTGGTGGACGTGGCCTGGTACCGCTGACCGGCGCCGGCGTCCCGCGCACGCGCCAGGAGCGGCTGGTTCGGACGCACGACCGGGCGCCGGGGATGATGGCGGCGTGGATCCCGCCTCCCGTGCCCCTGGCGCACCCCAGCCCGATGCCGCGCTCGTCGCGGCGCTCCGTGACGACCTGACCGCGGCCGGGTACGACGTCGCCGGGGTGGAGGACGTGCTCGGACCGGTGGCGGCCGAGGCGCTGCACCGCGAGGAGCCCGTGCCGGCCCTGCGCGCCACCGCGGCGGCCGACCACGCGGTCGGGGCCCTCGTCCGGACCTTCCTGCTCGGCGCCAGCACGCCTCGCAGCGCGCTCGAGCAGGCGCTGCCCACGCTCACCGTTTCCGGCGCCGAGCGGCTGGGCCTGCTGGAGTCCGACGGCGACCACGTCCGCGCGCGCGTCGACCTGCGCCCGTACACCGCGGTCGACGGGCGCGGCGAGGTGGACTGGTGGATCGCGTCGGACCTGGGCGAGCTGGCCACCGGCACGGCGCTGCGGACCGACCACGTGCTCGGCGTCGGTGGGGCCTCCACCACGCTGGCGCAGGTCACCGTGCGCGACGAGCGGGAGCACGTGCTCGACCTCGGCACCGGGTGCGGGATCCAGGCGCTGCACGCGTCGCGGCACTCCCGTCGGGTGGTCGGCACCGACATCTCGCGCCGGGCGTTGGCGTTCGCGCGGTTCAACGCGGAGCTGGCCGGGGTGGAGCTCGACCTGCGCGAGGGGTCGATGCTCGAGCCCGTCGCCGACGAGCGGTTCGACCTGGTCGTGAGCAACCCGCCGTTCGTCATCACGCCGCGGACCCCAGGGATGCCCTCGTACGAGTACCGCGACGCCGGCCGGTCGGGGGACGCGATCGTGCGCGAGCTGATCGAGGGCGTCGGCGCGGTGCTGGCCCCCGGCGGGGTGGCGCAGCTGCTGGGCAACTGGGAGGTCCGCCGCGGCGAGGAGTGGCACGAGCGGGTCGGGTCGTGGCTCGACGCCAGCGGGCTGGACGGCTGGGTGGTCCAGCGCGAGCTGCAGGACCCCGCGCAGTACGCCGAGACGTGGATCCGCGACGGCGGGACGACCCCGGACCGCGACCGTTCCGCGTGGGCGTCGCGGTACGGCGCGTGGCTGGACGACTTCGCGTCGCGGGACGTCGAGGGGATCGGGTTCGGCGTCGTGACCCTGCGCAAGCCGCTCGGGGCGCCGACGCTGCGCCGGCTCGAGGAGGTCACCGGCACGGTCCGGCAGCCGCTCGGCCCGGCGATCGCGGCGTCGCTGGCCGCCCACGACCGGCTGCAGTCGATGACCGACGACGACCTCGCCGACCAGCACCTCGTCGTCGCCCCCGACGTCACCGAGGAGCGCTACCTCACCCCGGGCGACCCCGACCCGCAGGTGGTGCTCCTCCGGCAGGGCGGCGGCTTCGGCCGGGCGGTCCAGGCAGGCACCGCGCTCGCGGGGTTCGTCGGCGCGTGCGACGGCGAGCTCACGGTCGGTCAGATCGTGAACGCCCTGGGCGCCCTCCTCGAGGTCGGCGCCGAGGCGGTCGCGGCCGACGTCCTCCCGTCGGCCCGCGGCCTGGTCCGCGACGGCCTGCTGCTGCTCGGCTGACCTACAGGTGCGCGGCGATCGCGGCGGCGATCTGCGCCTCCTCCTCGCGGTCCTGGGAGCCCGAGAGCGCGATCGCCGCGGGATCGCCCGCCTTGACCCCCGCCACGCGGGCCTCGTCGGCGTCGAGGTCCTCCTGGGTCAGGGGCTCGGTCCACATGGCCGGCAGCGGGGGCGTGTCTCCTCCGGGGCCGACGAACCCGCCCTGCCAGCAGCTGGCCTCCGCGTACAGCAGACCGCGCGCGAACGGGTCGGTCGCGGGATCGGAGACGTCGGCGAACTCCTCGAACAGGTTCGTCATGAGCTGCATCTCGGTGTCGCTGTCCTGGACGAGGAGCCAGAACGCCTCGCGGGCGCCGACGTCGTCGAGGTGGTCCCACGTGACGGTCACCGCGGAGCACAGCTGCAGGTCGGCCGGGTCGGTGTTGAGCAGGCCCAGGTCCGGGGTGCCGTCCACCGACGACTGGTCGGCCACCACCTGCGCGCGCTCCACCAGCTCGTCCAGGAGCGCGGCCTGGCGGCGGGACTCGGCGCCATCCTCGTCGGCCTGGCCGGCGGCACGGAAGCGCTGGTCGACGCCGCGCTCCGCGCAGCCGGCGTCCTGCTCGACCTCGCCGTCGAGCACCGAGGCGCGGTACTCGCCGCGTGACCCCTCCACGCACAGCCGGTCACCTGTGCGGTACGCGTCGACGCGGACGTCGTCGACCGAGCGGTTGCCCGCGTCGACCGGCCAGGCACCGTCGGCCTCGTGCTGCGCCAGCAGGTCGGCCTCGACGTCCTGGATCACGCGCCGCGTCGCCGAGGCGTCGGACCGGGCGTCGGCCTGCTCCGACCAGCGGTCCGGCAGGTCCGAGCGGGCGAGCAGGACGAGCCCGCCGAGGATCGTCGTCACGGCGGCGACCGTCGAGAGGGCGGCGCCCGCGACCGCCAGGCCCCACCCGCCGTCTCCGGTGCGGCGAACCTTGCGCAGCGCCAGGACGGAGAGCACCAGGCCCGCGGGCCAGAACAGGAAGGTGAGGACGAAGCCCCAGATCGCCAGGGGTTCGGTGTCGCGGTACGAGCGGGGCGGTTCGGGCGTCTCGGACATGCCGCGAGGGTAGCGACCGACCGACCCGGCGCCGCGGCCCGTCCACGACCGGCGACGCGCGTGCCCGCGCGTCGCCGGTCGCCGCGTCAGTGCAGGACGACGTCGTCCAGGACGTGGGTGCCGGCGTTGAGGTAGAGGTTCACCTTCTTCACGTCCGCCAGCTGGGCGCCGCACTCGGCGCTCAGGGTCTCCAGGTCCACCACGACGTCGGCCGTCGGCCCGGAGATCCAGCCCACCTGCGCGGTCTCGCACCAGGTCCACGACGAGCCCACCTGCAGAGCCGCCTTGGTGTCGAACCCGGTGGTGGACACCACGTCGAACGTGACCTGCGTGCGCCCGGTCCAGTCGCCGACCGACGGGCCGAACCCGAACCAGCCGCCATCCGGGGACGCCGCCTCAACGGTGAGCGTGCCGCCGGCCGAGGAGACGGTTCCCTCGCCGACCGGCGCCCAGCCCTGGGTGCCCTCCGTGAAGTCGGACAGGACGACGGGCTCGAGCGGCGTCGGTCGCAGGTCGAAGCGGTGGAGGTACCCGGCGAACTCCCCGCGGGTGACCACCTTGAGCACGCCGAACCTCGTCGCCGACGTCGGCACGACGATCCCCGTCTCGGTCGCCCAGGCGATGGCCGTCGCGTAGGGGTGCCACGACGGGACGTCGGTGAACGCCTCCGGTGCCGTGGGCTCCGGGGAGCCCGCGAGCCGCCAGAGCAGCTCCGCCGCGGACGAGCGGTCGAGCGGCGCCTTCGGCAGGAACACCGGGAACGTCGTGTCGACGAGCCCCTCGTGGGCCAGCCACTCGATCGCCGTGTACGCCGCGTGCTTCTTCGGCACGTCCCGGAACGTCGGGCGCTGGGCGGTCGGGACCCAGGTCGCGTCGGCGTAGCGGTAGAGCAGCGTCGCCACGTCCTGGCGGGTCTGCGGTCGGTTCGGCCGGAACGTGCCGTCCGCGTACGCCTGGACGAGACCCTGCTCGTGCAGCCAGAGGATCGACTCGAAGTTCGCCGACCCCGGCAGCACGTCGGAGAACACCGGCGGGGGCTCGACCCCCGGCAGGGCGGCGATGTCGTCGACCACGATGCTGCCCGACGACGCCCCGGTGCCGCCGTCGGCCGCGTTGACGTAGATGTTGAACTGCGAGATGGCCCGCAGGTCCGCGTCCGTGATCCGGCGGTCGGCGTTGGCGGTGTCCCAGGGGGCCGGTCGCCAGTCGACGAACGGGAAGGTCTGCACACCGGGCTCTGTGCCCTCCAGCGACGGGTAGGCCTCGTAGGAGACGCCGCCGGCGACCAGCTGGAGGACCATCTTGTTGCCCGAGCCGTCGGGGTCGACCCGGAGGGCCAGCTCGTTGAACGCCGACCAGTCGCCGCTGACCTGCTTGCCGAACCCGGTGTAGGTCTGGGTGGCGAAGTCGTAGTCCAGCCGCAGCCCCTGCGACGGCCCGCTGCTGTCCAGCGAGATGGTGTTGGCGCCGTAGGACACGAACTCCGCGCGCAGGGCGGTGTCGTCGCCGTAGCCCTCGAAGTCGTCGACGACCCCCGGTCCGAACGTGGGCCGCGGCCCGAGGACCACCTCGGAGGTCTGGGTGAGCACCTCGGCCCCGTCGACCAGCACGTGGACCGTGAGCGTCTGCGTGCTGTTGTTCAGCTGCGCGGCGGGGATCTCCCACGGCGCCGACCACCAGAGGCCGTCGCCGGGCGCGAGCTCGATCTCCGTGGCGCCGATGGTCGCGTACACCCGGTCGGCGTCGACGTTCTGGACCGTGGCCCGGATGGTCGTCGGCGACGTGGCGACGCGTGCGCTGTCCGCGGGGGAGGCGATGTGCAGGAGCGGGCCCGCGGGCGTCGTCTCGACGACCCGGTCGAACGCGCCGGTGACCTCGCCGGCGAACAGGGTGAACGGGTCCGCCGCGTACGCCTGGAAGTCCGGCAGGAGCGCGTCGCCGGTGACGGGCACGAAGTGCTGGCCGGCGTCGAAGTTGGCCCACGTCTCCATGTACGCGGACCGGCTGGCGCGCGGGTCGGCCTTGATGGCATCGAGCACCTTGGTGAACCACGCCTCGGGTGACGAGCCGCTGGTGCCGACGCCGCCCGTGACACCGAACTCGGTGAACGCGGAGACCTTCCCGCGCGCGTCCGCAAGGTCCGCGATCATGCCGAGGTCCGCCACGAGCCCGTCGAGGAAGGCCTTCGAGCCGGTGTTGTCGTAGGCGTCGAGCCCCAGCACGTCGATGAACTCGTCGCCGGGGTAGGTGCGCAGGTACTGCTCGGCGTTGCCGCCAAACCCGCTGCCGGGGGAGAACGCGTACAGGAAGTTGGAGACGCCCTTGACGTCCCGCAGGTACTCGACCGTGTAGCGGTAGAGCTCCTTGTACTCGCCGGGGGAGCCGAAGGCGGCACCCCACCAGAACCAGGAGCCCGCGTTCTCGTGCCACGGGCGGAAGATGATCGGGATGAGGTTCCCGTCGGCGTCGCGCGCCCCCTCCGCCGCGGCGGCGATGGTGTCGAGGTAGGCGTTGAGCTCGGCGTTCTTCGCGCCGCCGGGCAGGACCGCGCGCAGCGTGTCCCCGGTCGTGTCGTAGAAGCTGCCGCCGGTGACGAAGTTCTCCATGTGGGCCGACAGGGTGTTGATGCCGCCCAGGTCGTGGGCCTTCGCGATGTACTCGTCGAGCGTGGCGATGTTCTGCTCGGTGGTGCTGCCGGCCGATCCCGGGGCCTCGTCGCCCTGCAGGATCAGCGTGTCCCAGCCGAACACCGCGGGGTGGTCCCCGGTCATGTTCTTCACGTCGGACTGGAGGCCGTCCGCCCCCGTGAACGTCAGGCCGTAGGACGTCGTGTGCTGGTGGCCGAACAGGATGCCCTCGCCGCGCACGTCGTCGAGGTAGGAGAACAGGGATCGGGTCGCCGGGCTGGCGCCCGGGTCGGCGAGGGTGACGGTCTCGGCGGCTGACGCGGGGAGCGTCACGATCCCGCACAGGGCTGCGGCGGTGATCCCTGCGGTCAGGGCGCGCGCGAGATGACGGTTCTTCATTGAACCTCCTGAGTCGTCCCGCCCCCGGAGCCGGCATCCGTGAGCGAGCACTGGAACGAACTTATTCAAGTTACCAAACAAAGGATCAACCGGACAGATGCGAAACGTTTGACCTCGGTTCCCGACGCGGCGGGCGCACCGCCACGTCGGTCCCCCGTCGCGGCGGCCCACCGCACCGGTGTCCGCGGCCGGTCGACGTTGGCTGCAGGTCCCGCGAGAACAACATCAGACGCGTCATGGGGCCCGATAACGCGTCTCACGTTGTTCTCGCCGCCTCTCGGCCTCCCCACCGCGCCGCCTCGCGGACCGGCGTCGCGTCGCGATGCACAGGTGAGGCACAGGTCGGTGCTACGGGCGGCCCAGCAGCGCTCCCTACGTTCGGCCGAGGTCACAGGGCCGGGTCGACGTGAGGGAGAACATGCAGCACGTGTGGAGGCGGACGACGCCGCTGACGAGGACGGTCACGGCCGTGGTCGTCGTGGCCCTCGCCGGCGCGGCGGTCTGGTGGTTCGGGATCAGGGACGCGTCGGCTGCCTCGGCGGCACCCGTGACCCGGACGGTCGCGGCGAGCCTGACGACGATGCAGAAGTCGGTGAGCGCCAGCGGCACACTGACCCCGTCGGTGCAGCAGGACGTGAGCTTCGAGGTCAGCGGCACGGTGACCGGTGTTCCCGTGGCCGTCGGTCAGACGGTCACCGTCGGGCAGGTGCTCGCCACCGTCGACACGCTGCAGCTGAACGCCGACCTGCTCCAGGCGAAGGCGACGCTGGCCAGCGCGCAGGCGAAGCTCGACGACGCGAGCGGCACCGCGCAGGTCGCCGCCGCCCAGGCGCAGGTCGACGTCGCGCAGTCGGGCGTCGGCACCGCGCAGGCTGCGATGGACGGTGCCACGCTCACGGCCCCGGTGGCCGGGCTGCTCACCGCGGTGAACCTCGAGGTCGGTGACGCGGTCGGCAGCTCGGCCGGACCCACCGAGAGTGCCGCCGCACAGTTCACCCTCGTCGGCACGGACGCCTGGCAGGTCGACGTCACGGTCTCCGACGCGGACGTCGCGCTGCTCGAGGTCGGCGACCAGGCCGAGGTGACGCTCGACGGCGCCACGGCCCCGGTGTTCGGCACGATCGGCGAGATCGGCCTGCTGTCCACCGGCGACACCGGCGTGGCGGCCTACCCGGTCACGGTCGCGGTCACGGGAGACCAGGACGGGCTGCACGACGGCGTCGCCGCCGAGGTGGAGCTGGTCTACGAGCGCCGCACGGACGTGCTCACGGTGCCCAGCCTCGCCGTCACCACCTCGACAGACGGCACGACGACCGTGCAGCAGGTCGGCGCCGACGGCGCGACGGTGGACGTGCCGGTGACCGTGGGGGAGACCTCCGGGAACGTCACGGAGATCACCGAAGGGCTGGCCGAGGGTGACGAGGTCGTGCTCGCCACGTTCACGCCAGGGACCGGCGGGACCGGTCGGCAGGAGCAGGGCACCCTCCCCGAGGGCGGCCCCCCGGCGGGCTTCGACCCGAGCCAGCTGCAGGGCGGTCGGACCGATGGCTGAGGCGACCCTGCAGGCCCGGCGCCCGCGCCTCCGCGAGGCCGAGCCGGTCATCGACCTGGTCGGCGTCACCAAGACCTACACGTCCGGCAGCATCGAGTTCGAGGCCCTGCGAGGCGTCGACCTGCGGATCGAGCAGGGCGAGTACGTGGCGGTCATGGGTCCGTCCGGCTCCGGCAAGTCGACGCTGATGAACATCCTCGGCTGCCTGGACACGCTCACCCGCGGCAGCTACCACCTGGCAGGCGAGGACGTAGGGGAGCTCGACGAGATCGACCTCGCCGACATCCGCAACCGGCGCATCGGGTTCGTGTTCCAGCAGTTCCACCTGCTGCCGTCGCTGTCGGCGTGGCGCAACGTCGAGCTCCCGCTGGTCTACGGCCGGGTGCCGGCGGCCGCGCGCCGAGACCGTGCTGCGGCCGCGCTGGAGCGCGTCGGTCTGGCCGACCGGCTCGACAACCGGCCGGGCGAGCTGTCCGGCGGCCAGCAGCAGCGCGTCGCGGTGGCCCGCGCCCTCGTCGGCGAACCGGCCCTGCTGCTGGCCGACGAGCCGACCGGCAACCTCGACTCGACGTCCACGCGCGACGTCCTCTCGCTGTTCGACGAGCTGCACGCGCAGGGCCGCACGATCGTCCTCATCACCCACGAGGCCGACGTCGCCGACCGTGCGGAGCGGGTGGTCCGCGTCCACGACGGGCTCATCACCACCGGCGGTGCCCGGTGACCTGGACCGAGACCCTGCGCACCGGCTGGTCGGCGGTGACCTCGCACGCGATGCGCTCGATCCTCACCGTGCTCGGCATCCTCATCGGCATCGCCGCGGTCATCCTCACGGTCGGTCTCGGGCTCGGCACGCAGAAGGACGTGAGCGCGCAGATCAGCCAGCTGGGCAGCGACCTGCTCATCGTCACGCCGGGCAGCAGCACCAGCACCGAGGGCGTCCGCGGCGGCTTCGGCTCGCGCACCACGCTCACCACGGCCGACGCCGAGGCGCTGGGCTCGTCGGTCAACGCTCCCGACATCGGCAAGGTCGCCGCCGAGAAGACGACGTCCGCCTCGCTGGAGGCCAACGAGACGAACTGGACCACCAGCGTCGTCGGCACCAGCACGGACTGGCTCGACGTCCGCGGCCGCACGCTCGCCACCGGCGCCTTCTTCACGGCCGACGACGAGGCCTCCCGCGCCGCGGTCGTCGTGCTCGGGCCGTCGACGGCCGAGGAGCTGTTCGGCTCCACCCGCGTGGTCGGCCAGACCGTGACCATCGGGGACACCGACCTGCGCGTGGTCGGCGTGCTCGCCGCCGAGGGTGCATCGGGGGACAGCGACCTCGACGACCTCGCGGTCATCCCCATGTCGACCGCGGCGGACACGGTCGTCGGCGGCTCGGACCGGAACGCGGTGTCGACGATCTACGTCCAGGCGGCGTCGACGGACCAGCTGACCGCGGCGTACCAGGAGGCGCAGGCCCTGCTGCTCAACCTGCACGGGATCACCGACGCCGACAGCGCCGACTTCACGATCAACAGCCAGGACGCCCTGGTGTCCACCGCGACCGCGGTCTACCGGACCCTCACCGTCCTGCTCACCGGCATCGCGGCCCTGTCGCTGCTGGTGGGCGGCATCGGGGTCATGAACATCATGCTCGTCTCCGTCACCGAGCGGACCCGCGAGATCGGCCTGCGCAAGGCCCTCGGCGCCCCGCCGTGGGCGATCCGCCGCCAGTTCCTGGTCGAGGCGGCGGTGCTCGGCCTGGCCGGCGGCGTGCTCGGCGCGGCCCTCGGCATCGTCGCGGCGCAGGTCTTGCCGCGGCTGCTCGGCAGCTCGGTCGTCGTGTCCGGTGCCGCGGTCGCCGGGTCGGTCGTCGTCGCGATGGGCATCGGCCTGGTGTTCGGCGTCTACCCCGCCACGCGTGCCGCACGCCTGGCCCCCATCGACGCGCTGCGCGCGGAATAGCCCCTCTCAGCTAGGAGATCCCCATGGCCACCCCTCGACGTCTTCCCGCGCTCGCCGCGGCCTGTGTCCTCGTCCTCGCCGGCTGCTCGGCCGGCACCTCCGAGGCGGCCGCGCCCGCGACCACCGCCGCACCGCAGGAGCGCAGCGGGGGCGACCAGCCCCCCGGCGGTGGTGGCGGCGCGTCCGGCGAGATCGCCTCCGTCAGCGGCTCCGTGATGCAGGTCCGGTCCACCGACGCGCAGACCGCAGTGACCTGGACGGACGCGACCACGTTCTCCGCGACGGTCGCCGGGACGCTCGCCGACGTCACCGTCGGCTCGTGCGTGGTGGCGATGTCGGAGGTCACGTCGGACGACACGTCGTCCGCGGTCGAGGCCACGAGCATCCTGCTCACCCAGCCCGCCGACGACGGCACCTGCACCGGCGGCTTCGGCGGCGGCGGTCCGGGCGGCGGCGACCGCCCCGACGGAGCGCCGACGGACCTGCCGTCGATGCAGGCTCCCGACGGCGCACCCACCGACCTGCCGTCCGGAGCACCCGACGGCGCCCGCATGCTCGGCGGCGGGGCGAGCGGCACGGTCACCGCGATCGACGGCAGCACGCTGACGGTCGGGACGACGGGTGACGCGACCTCACGCACCGTCACCGTCACCGACGCGACCACCTACACGACGACGGTCACCGCAGACGCGTCCGCGATCGTCGTCGGCCAGTGCGCCAGCGCGCGCGGCGACGCCGACGACAGCGGCGAGGTCACCGCGACGAGCATCACGATCTCCGCGCCGACCGACGGGGAGTGCAGCGCGGGCATGGTCGGCGGCCGTGGCTTCCCCGGCGGCCAGCAGGACGGGTCGCAGGACGGCGGCACCGATGCCTGAGCGCCCGTCCCTCGTGCTGCGCCGCCGCGCCCGGCGGCGCCGGATCATCGGCTTCGGCGCCGTGGGGGCCGTCGCGCTGGTCGCCGCGGGCGGTGGCGTCGCGCTCGCGGTCGGCGGCTCCGACGACGGCCGGTACCGCACGGCCACGGCCGAGCTGTCGAGCGTCGAGCAGGTGATCGACGCCGTCGGGACGATCGCCTCGGCCAGCCGACGCGACGCGTCGTTCTCCGTCGACGGCACCGTGGCGACCGTGGACGTGTCCGTCGGACAGGTCGTGGCGGCGGGCGACGTGCTCGCCACGCTCGACACCGAGGCGCTCCAGGACGCGGTCGAGAAGGCGCAGGCGGACCTCGCCGACGCCGAGCAGCAGCTGTCCGACGACCTGGACTCGCAGACGGCGTCGACGTCCTCGACCACTGCGTCGACCGCTGCGTCGACCAC
The DNA here is from genome assembly GCF_963527515.1 of uncultured Cellulomonas sp. Lineage (NCBI taxonomy): Bacteria > Bacillati > Actinomycetota > Actinomycetes > Micrococcales > Cellulomonadaceae > Cellulomonas > uncultured Cellulomonas sp. The sequence continues at coordinate 15,657 of NZ_CAURTV010000048.1, forward strand.
AGCGTCGACCGCTGCGTCGACCACAGCGTCGACCGCTGCGTCGACCGCCTCGGCCTCCGTGGCGACGTCGCCCACCGCCGCGTCCGCCGCACCGACCACGGGGTCCGACGACACCCGCGGCGCCGGCACCACCGATCGCGCGGTGGCGCAGGCTGCGGCCGACGTCCAACGGGCGCAGGCGGCGCTGCTCGACCAGTACCAGGTCACCGCCGACGCGCTGGCCACCAGCAGCGAGAGCGTCACCGCGTCGCAGGCGTCGTGCGCGGCGTTCCTCGCGGTGGTGGGCGACGACGGCGGCGCGCCGGAGCCCACCCCGGAGCCGACAGAGCCCGCGGTCTCTGACACTGAGGCATCGAGCGAGGAGACGCCGGTCGAGGACCCTGCCGTCGCGGCCGACCCCGACCCCTCCGCGGTCGAGCAGGCGCTCGCCGACTGCCAGGCCGCCCTGACGGGAGCCCTCGACGCACAGACCGCCACGGACGGCGAGCAGCAGGCCCTCATGGCTCTCGCGGACGCGCTCGACGAGGCGGTGCAGGCGCTGCAGAAGGCGGTGGCGGCGTCCTCGTCATCGAGCACGAGCCCGTCCACCAGCACCCCGTCCACGAGCGCCCCGTCGACCAGCACGCCCTCGACGAGCACCCCGTCCACCAGCACCCCGTCCACCAGCACGCCGTCCACCGGCACGCCCTCCACGTCGGCGGGCGACATCGCGACCGTGGCCTCCGCGGCGACGATCGTCGCCGACCAGGCGGCGATCGACCTGGCCGAGGCCACCGTGACGCTCGCGCAGAGCCGGCTCCCGTTCGCCACCCTGACCAGCCCGATCGCCGGCACGGTCGCGGCCGTCGCGCTTTCCGCCGGCGACTCGGTCACGGCCTCGTCGACCACCGCGACGATCACGATCCTCGGCGCGGACGGCTACACGGTCACCACCAGCGTCCCGCTGACCAGGATCGACATCGTCACGGTCGGGCAGACCGCCCAGGTGACCACGCCGAGCACGGCCGTCGGGCTCACGGCCACGGTCGCCGGAATCGGCGTCCTCGACACGTCCACCACCGCCGACCCGGCCTACACGGTCCAGCTCGCCGTCGACCCGACGGAGGAGGCGCTGTTCGACGGTGCCTCCGCGCAGGTCCGCATCACGGTCGCGGGCGCCGACCAGGTGCTCACGGTCCCCACGTCGGCGGTCCACGTCGACGGGACGGCAGCCACGGTCCAGGTGCTCGACGGCGGCACCCCGACGGAGGTCACGGTGACCCGGGGCGCCGTCGGCACGGAGCGGACCGAGATCACCGACGGGCTCTCCGCAGGCGACGAGGTGGTGCTCGCGGACCTCGAGCAGGCGATCGCGACCAGCACGTCGACCACCTCCGGGCTCTCCGGGCTCGGCGGCGACACGAGCGAGCTGACCGGCCCCCCGGCCGGCGTCGAGATGGGCGGCGGCCCGCCGGCCGGGTTCGCCCCGCCTGCCGGAGGCTGACGCGTCGGCTCGTCCGTGACGGCTGCACCCGGGCAGGGCCGGCGTCGGTAGGCTCGCGGCGTCGCCCCACCGGGCGGCACGGACGGAGGGACGACCATGACCGACGGGGCCACCGGGGGCGCGCCGCACGTGGCGGTGCTGGGCGGCGGTGTCATGGGGGAGACCCTGCTCGGTGCGCTGCTGACCGCGGGCTGGGCCACCGAGGAGGTCGAGGTCACCGAGCGGGCGTCCGCGCGGGCCGACGAGCTGGCCCACCGGTACGGCGTCCGCGCCGGTGCGTCGAACGCCGAGGCGTCCGCCCGCGCCGACGTCATCCTCGTCGCGGTCAAGCCGAACGTCGTGGCGTCCGTCCTCGACGAGATCAAGGACGCCCTGCGCGGCGGCGTGCTGGTGGTGAGCGTCGCGGCCGGACTGCCGATCTCCAGCTACGAGTCGCGGCTGGCGTCGGGGCAGCCCGTGGTCCGGGTCATGCCGAACACCCCCGCCGTCGTCGGCAAGGGGGCCAGCGCGATCGCCCCCGGCACGCACGCCGGCGAGGGGCACCTCGCCCTCGTCGAGCGGATGCTCGCCGCTACCGGGCTCGTCGTCCGCGTGGAGGAGAAGGACCTCGACGCGGTCACCGCGATCTCCGGCTCCGGCCCCGCGTACGCGTTCTACCTGATCGACGCGATGGCCGAGGCCGGGGTGCTGCTCGGGCTCCCGCGGGACCTTGCCACCTGGCTCGCCGTCGCCACGGTGGAGGGATCCGCGGCGCTCGCGGCCCAGTCCGGGGACCATCCGGCGGTGCTCCGCGAGCGGGTCTCCTCGCCGGGCGGGACCACCGTCGCCGCGGTCCAGGTGCTCGACGCCCACGGTGTGCGCGCCGCTGTGGTCGCCGCGGCGGAGGCGGCCCGTGACCGCGCGCGTCAGCTCGGCAAGCAGTACTGATGAACGCTGCCGCACGTCCACCCGCGATGAGCGACGTCGCCGCGCTCGCGGGCGTCTCGCACCAGACCGTCTCGCGCGTGCTCAACGACCACCCGAGCGTGCGGCCCGAGACCCGGGACCGGGTCAACGCAGCCATCGTCCGGCTGGGCTACCGCCGCAACAGCGCGGCCCGCACGCTGGTCACCCGGCGGTCCGGCACGCTCGGCGTCGTCACGCCCGCCACCGCGCTGTACGGGCCGACGAGCACGCTGGTCGGGCTCGAGGAGGCGGCCCGGGTGGTCGGCTGGTTCGTGTCGGTGGCGACCATCCGGCAGTTCGACGGCGACACCATGCACACCGCGATCGAGCACTTCCTCGGTCAGGGCGTCGACGGCATCGCGATCATCGCGCCCACGACGGAGGTGGCCCAGGCCATCGCCGCGCTCGCGTCCCCCGTCCCCGTGGTGCTCATCTCCTCCGCCTCGGACGTCCCACCGGTCGCGCACCTGCACGCGGTCGGGGTCGACCAGCGCCACGGCGCCCGGCTGGCCACCCAGCACCTGCTCGACCAGGGCCACACCGGGGTCGTCCACGTGGCGGGCCCGCAGGACTGGTTCGACGCCCAGGACCGGCTCGCGGGCTGGCGGGAGGTCAGCGGCCCCGACGCCCCCGAGCACATCGAGACCGGCTGGGACGCCGCAGACGGCTACGAGCTCGGGCTGCGGATGGTGCGCGAGGGGCTGCCGACCGCGATCTTCGCCGCGAACGACCAGCTGGCTCTGGGCCTCCTGCACGCCTTCTGGGAGAGCGGGGTGCGCGTGCCGGCGGACGTCGCGGTGGTCGGGTTCGACGACGAGGTGGGCGCCGCGCACTACACGCCGCCGCTGACCACCGTGCGGCAGGACTTCGGCGCGCTCGGGCGGCTGGCGGTCAGCTCGCTCCAGTCCGCGTTCGCGGGCGAGGACGTGGCGCGCAGGCAGCTCCCGGCCGAGCTGGTGGTCCGCGCCAGCTCGATGCGTTGATCAGATCATCTGATACGTGCACCCATGCGCACGATGACCGCCACCGAGGCCTCACGCGGCTTCTCCGACCTGCTCGACGCCGTCGAGAACGGCGAGACGGTCCTGGTCATGCGCGGCAACCGCACGATCGCGCAGATCAGCCCCGCGCCCGCGCGGACCGGACGGGACCTGCGCCTGGCCCTGGCCCACGTGCCGCCGCTCGACGACGCGATCGAGCGCGACATCGCCGCGGCGACGAGCCTGCTGACAGAGGCGGGGGATCCGTGGGCCGGCGTCTGATCCTGGACGCCACGACCCTCATCGCCTACGAACGCCGGACGTTCGACGTCGCGCAGCTCGACGACGACGACCTCGCCATCGCTGCGGTCACCGTCGCCGAGTTCCGCACGGGGATCGAGCTCGCCGACAGTGCGGAGAGGGCGGCCGACCGCGCACGGGTGCTCGACGTCATCCTCTCGGCCCTCACGGTCCTCGACCACACCGAGCACACCGCGGCCCAGCACGCACGTCTGCTGGCGTTCGTCCGCCGTGCCGGATCGCCCCGAGGCGCCCATGATCTGATCATCGCCGCCCACGCCGCGCAGACCGGCCGCTCGGTCGTCTCCGGGGACGCGCACGCGACGTTCGGCGGTCTGCCGGGGGTCTCCACCATGCTGCAGCCCGAGCGCTCCTGACCGGGGGTCCTAGGCTCGGGGGATGATCGACGTCGCCGAGCTCGCAGAGAAGCACCTGGATGCCGCGCGCGCCGACCAGCACGGCCGCTCGGCGGGGATCGTCGCGCACGACGGCGAGCTGCGGCAGACCATCCTCGCCCTGACCGCCGGCTCGAGCCTCGGTGAGCACAACTCTCCGAACGCCGCGACGCTGCAGGTCCTGCGCGGTCGCGTGCGGGTGGAGTCGCCCGACGGCAACGTCGAGGCGAGCGCCGGGCACCTCTGGGTGCTCACGCACGAGCGGCACTCGGTGCACGCCGTCGAGGACAGCGTCTTCTTGCTCACCACGCTCACGGGGGTCGGTCGCTCGTCCCACGGCTGAGCCGCGAGCGGCTGGACCGGGAGGGCGATGTTAGCGCTAACATGTCTCACGGCCGCCGGTGTCCGCCGCGGCCCCGCGATGCAGGAACGGAGCCCGCGCGATGACGGTCGACCCCCGTACGGCCCTCACGACCGGTCGGACGACGCTCGGCATCGAGCTCGGGTCGACCCGCATCAAGGCGGTCCTCATCGGCCCCGACCACGCCCCGCTGGCCAGCGGCAGCCACGACTGGGAGAACCAGTTCGTCGACCGGGTGTGGACCTACTCGCTCGACGAGGTCTGGGCGGGGCTGCAAGCGTCCGTCGCCGCCCTGCTGGACGACGCGGAGCAGCGCTACGGCGTGCGTCCCACCACGCTGCAGGCCATCGGCGTCTCCGCGATGATGCACGGCTACCTCGCGTTCGACGACGCCGACGAGCTGCTGGTCCCGTTCCGCACCTGGCGCAACACGAGCACCGGACGGGCGGCCGCGGAGCTGACCCGCCTGTTCGGGCACAACATCCCGCTGCGCTGGTCGATCGCGCACCTCCGCCAGGCCGAGCTCGACGCCGAGCCGCACGTCGCGCAGGTGCGCTTCCTCACCACGCTGGCCGGCTACGTGCACTGGAAGCTGACCGGCCGCAAGGTGCTGGGCGTCGGCGACGCCTCGGGCATGTTCCCGATCGACCCGTCGACCCACGCCTACGACGCCGCCATGCTCGCCGCCTACCCCGGTGCGGACGTCGCGACGCTGCTGCCCGAGATCCTGCTCGCCGGGCAGGACGCGGGGGTGCTGACCGAGGCCGGCGCCGCGCTCCTGGATCCCACCGGCACGCTGCAGCCCGGCATCCCGCTGTGCCCGCCGGAGGGGGACGCGGGGACCGGCATGGTGGCCACCGGCGCCGTCGCGCCGCGGACGGGCAACGTGAGCGTCGGCACCAGCATCTTCGCCATGGTGGTGCTGGAGAAGCCGCTGGCCGAGGTGCACCACGAGCTCGACCTGGTCACCACGCCGGCCGGGGACCTGGTCGCGATGGTGCACTGCAACAACGGCGCCAGCGAGCTCGGCGCGTGGGCCGAGGTGTTCGGTCAGTTCGCCGCGGCCCTGGGGCACCCCACCGGCGCGGACGAGGTCTTCGGCGCGCTGCTGCGCGAGGCCCTTACGGGCGACGCCGACGGCGGCGGTCTGCTGGCCTACAACTACCTGTCGGGCGAGCCCATCACGGGTCTCGACGAGGGCCGGCCGCTCGTCGTGCGGACACCCGACAGCCGACTGACCCTGGCCAACTTCATGCGCACGCAGGTGTACAGCGCGTTCGGCACGCTGGCGCTCGGCATGCGGGTGTTGCGGGACGAGGGCGTCGAGCTCGACTCGATGTACGCGCACGGCGGGCTGTTCCGGACCGAGGGTGTGGCCCAGCGGCTGCTCGCGGCCGCGGTCGGCGCGCCCGTGACGGTCGGTCAGAGCGCCGGCGAGGGTGGCGCCTGGGGGATCGCGGTGCTGGCCGCCTACCTGGACGCGGCCCCCGAGCAGGACCTGAGCACCTACCTGACCACCCGTGTGTTCGGGGACGCCGTCGCACAGACGGTGAAGCCGGACACCGACGACGTCCGCGGCTTCGACGCCTACCTCCAGCGCTACAGCGCCGGGCTGGCCGTCGAGCGGGCCGCGGTGGAGGCACTGTGAGCACCGACGACCAGGTCCAGCGGACGCGAGAGGTCGTCGCAGCCCTGCACGCCGAGCTGCCGCGCTGGGGGCTGGTGGTGTGGACTGCGGGGAACGTGTCGCAGCGGGTCGTCGTCGGTGACGCCCCCGGACCTGACGACCTGTTCGTCATCAAGCCCTCGGGCGTCACGTACGACGAGCTGACCCCGGAGTCGATGGTCGTCTGCGACCTCGACGGCACCCTGGTCGACGGCACGCGCGCACCGTCCAGCGACACCGCCGCGCACGCCTACGTCTACCGGCACATGCCCTCGGTGGGCGGCGTCGTGCACACGCACTCCACCTACGCGACTGCCTGGGCCGCCCGCGGTGAGCCCGTCCCGTGCGTGCTCACGATGATGGCCGACGAGTTCGGCGGCGACGTGCCCATCGGCCCGTTCGCGCTCATCGGCGACGACTCGATCGGCCGCGGCATCGTCGAGACCCTGCAGGGCTCCCGCAGCCCCGCGGTCCTCATGCGCAACCACGGACCGTTCACCATCGGCCGCGACGCCAAGGCCGCCGTGAAGGCCGCCGTGATGGTCGAGGAGGTCGCCCGCACCGTGCACATCGCGCGCCAGCTGGGCGACACCGTCCCGATCGCGCAGTCCGACATCGACTCCCTGTACGCCCGGTACCAGAACGTCTACGGACAGCAGCCCACCCACACCCCGGAGAGCGACTCATGACCAAGCCCTACGCCGACCGCGAGATCTGGTTCCTCACCGGGAGCCAGGGCCTCTACGGCGAGGAGACGCTCCGCCAGGTGGCCGAGCAGTCGCAGGAGATCGCCCGGGTCCTGGGCGACACGCTGCCGGCGAGGCTCGTCTGGAAGCCGGTCCTGACGGACTCCGACGCGATCCGCCGCGCCGCGCTCGAGGCCAACGCCGACGACGCCGTGATCGGGGTCATCGCCTGGATGCACACGTTCTCGCCGGCCAAGATGTGGATCGCGGGGCTCGACGCCCTGCGCACGCCGCTGCTGCACCTGCACACGCAGGCGAACGTCGAGCTGCCGTGGGACACCATCGACTTCGACTTCATGAACCTCAACCAGGCCGCGCACGGGGACCGCGAGTTCGGGTACATCGCGACCCGCCTCGGGGCCGCCCGCAAGACGGTCGCCGGGCACGTGTCGAACCCGGCCGTCGTCGCGTCGATCGACACCTGGGTCCGCGCGTGCGCCGGCTGGGCCGCGACGCACGAGCTCAAGCTCGCCCGGTTCGGCGACAACATGCGCAACGTCGCCGTCACCGAGGGCGACAAGACGGAGGCCGAGCTCCGGTTCGGCGTCTCGGTGAACACGTGGGGCGTCAACGACCTGGTGGCGGCCGTCAACGCGGTGGCTTCAGAAGACGTCGACGCGCTCGTCGCCGAGTACGAGGACCTGTACGACGTCGTGCCCGAGCTGCGCAAGGACGGCGACCGGCACGAGTCCCTGCGCTACGGCGCCCGCCAGGAGATCGCTCTGCGGACCCTGCTCGAGTCCTTGGGCGCCAAGGCCTTCACGACGAACTTCGAGGACCTCGGTGACCTGCGCCAGCTCCCCGGGCTGGCCGTCCAGCGGCTCATGGCCGACGGGTACGGGTTCGGAGCCGAGGGCGACTGGAAGACCGCGATCCTCGTGCACGCCGCGAAGGTGATGGGTGCCGGTCTGCCCGGCGGAGCCTCGCTGATGGAGGACTACACCTACGACCTGACCCCCGGCGCGGAGCGGATCCTCGGCGCGCACATGCTCGAGATCTGCCCGACCCTGACGACCTCCAAGCCGACCCTGGAGATCCACCCGCTCGGCATCGGCGGCAAGGAGGACCCGGTCCGCCTGGTGTTCAACGCCGACCCCGGGGTGGGCGTCGTCGTCTCGCTGGCGGACATGCGCGACCGGTTCCGGCTCACCGCCAACGTGGTGGATGTCGTCCCGCCCACCGCGGACCTGCCGCACCTGCCGGTGGCACGGGCCGTGTGGGAGCCCCGCCCCGACTTCCGCACGTCCGCGGAGTCCTGGCTGACCGCCGGCGGAGCTCACCACACCGTGCTCACCACGGCGATCGGCGTCGAGGCGTTCGAGGACTTCGCGGAGATCGCGCGGACCGAGCTGCTCGTCATCGACGAGGACACCACCCGGCGCGGCTTCCGCGACCAGGTGCGCTGGAACCAGGTCTACTTCCGCCTCGCCCAGGGGTTCTGAGGGGGTACGTCCGAACGGGTGGACCTCCGCCCGCCGGTTGCTCGCTGCAACCACTGTGACTAGCGTCATATTCACCGCGACGACGGGGGACACGCGATGTCGGTGCAGGAGGATCCAGGGATGGCCTGGGTGCTCCGTGCGCTCCTCGCGACCGGCGGCGGGCTGCTCGCAGGGCTGGTCTCGGTCCTGCTGAGCGCTGCTCCCGCGCACGCCGACCCGCTGCCGGACAGTGCGGCAACGACCGCCGCGGCTGTGCTGACGCACGTCGGCGGACCCGTGGCGGACGTGGGGTCCGCGGTCGCGGTGCCGGTCGCCGACGTGGCGGAGGTCGTCGGCGCGGTGGCCGCACCCGCTGCGCGCGCGCTCCCTCCGGTCGCC
>NZ_CAURTV010000049.1:0-24196 GCF_963527515.1 uncultured Cellulomonas sp.
CTGCGGACCGCCGCGATCGCCGCCGGGTGCTCCGCGGGCGCGCTGCTGCGGGTGCACGTGCTGGCGGTCGACGCGCTGGTCACGGACTGGCACGGTCAGGGCCCCGCGGCCCTCCCCGGCGGGATCGCAGCGAGCCGGGCGTGTGGCAGGCTTGCCCTGGGCCCGGCCCCCGCCTAGCGGGAGACGCCGGAACGGGTGGTAGATCACAAGGAGCAGCTGCGGTGGATCCTGCAGACATGGGCGACGACCTCGAGCGGGTCCTTCTCTCCGAGGAACAGCTGCACCAGCGGCTGGACGAGATCGCGGCGCAGGTCGACGCGGACTACGCCGGCAAGGACCTCCTCCTCGTGGGCGTCCTCAAGGGCGCGGTCATGGTGATGGCGGACCTGGCGCGACGCCTGCACTCGACCGTGCAGATGGACTGGATGGCGGTCTCGTCGTACGGCTCAGGCACCAAGTCCTCGGGCGTCGTCCGGATCCTCAAGGACCTCGACGCGGACCTGACCGGACGGCACGTGCTCATCGTCGAGGACATCATCGACTCCGGCCTGACGCTGTCCTGGCTGCTGTCCAACCTGCGCTCCCGCGGCCCCGCCACGGTGGAGATCGCGACGATGCTGCGCAAGCCCGAGGCGTCCAAGGTCGACGTCGACGTCCGCTACGTGGGCTTCGACATCCCGAACGAGTTCGTCGTCGGCTATGGCCTCGACTACGCCGAGAAGTACCGGAACCTGCCGTTCGTCGGGACGCTGGCACCGCACGTCTACGGCGCCTGACCGGCGCGCGGAGCCGAGTGCGCCCTCGGTGAACACGGTCGGGTACGCCCAGGAACTCCGTGTAACTTCGAGGCCACCTGTCCCGCGAGCGGAGGTTGAGGGGTTCTGCCCCGATCGCCCATGAACGTCAAGCGTCTAGCCCGTGGCCCCATCCTGTGGGTCGTCCTCGCCGTGATCCTGCTGTACATCGGCGCGTCCACGCTGGCTGCCCCGCGGATCAGCAAGATCGACACGTCGGACGGCCTGACCCTGCTCTCGGAGGGCAAGGTCGACCAGGTCAAGGTCACCGAGGGTGTGCAGCGGGTCGACCTCACGCTGAAGACCGACTTCGAGAAGGACGAGAAGAACCTGGGCAAGCTCGTCCAGTTCAACTACGTCGTCCCGCAGGGCGAGTCCGTGATCACCGCGATCGAGAACGCGGACCTGGACCAGGGCTACACCTCGGTGGTGCCGCAGACGTCCTGGTGGAGCAGCCTGCTCGGGCTCGTGCTCCCGTTCGTCATCATCCTGGCCATCTTCTGGTTCCTCATGTCGAACATGCAGGGTGGCGGCTCGCGCGTCATGAGCTTCGGCAAGTCGAAGGCGAAGCTGGTCAACAAGGAGTCCCCGCAGGTCACGTTCGCCGACGTCGCGGGTGTCGACGAGGCGGTCGAGGAGCTCCAGGAGATCAAGGAGTTCCTCGCGGAGCCGGCCAAGTTCCAGGCCGTCGGCGCCAAGATCCCCAAGGGCGTGCTCCTCTACGGCCCTCCCGGTACCGGCAAGACGCTGCTGGCCCGCGCGGTCGCCGGCGAGGCGGGCGTGCCGTTCTACTCGATCTCCGGCTCGGACTTCGTCGAGATGTTCGTCGGCGTCGGCGCCAGCCGCGTCCGGGACCTGTTCAACCAGGCCAAGGAGAACGCTCCGGCGATCATCTTCATCGACGAGATCGACGCCGTCGGTCGGCACCGCGGAGCCGGCATGGGCGGCGGGCACGACGAGCGCGAGCAGACGCTCAACCAGATGCTCGTCGAGATGGACGGCTTCGACGTCAACGCGAACGTCATCCTCATCGCCGCCACCAACCGGCCGGACATCCTCGACCCCGCGCTGCTGCGCCCGGGCCGCTTCGACCGCCAGGTCGCGGTCGACCCGCCGGACCTCAAGGGCCGCGAGCGGATCCTGCAGGTGCACTCGCAGGGCAAGCCGATGGCGCCGCACGTCGACCTCAACGTCGTCGCGCGCCGGACCCCCGGGTTCACCGGCGCGGACCTGGCCAACGTGCTCAACGAGGCCGCCCTGCTCACTGCGCGTACCGGCCAGCAGACCATCACGGACCACACGCTGGACGAGGCGATCGACCGCGTCATCGCCGGCCCGCAGAAGCGCACGCGGATCATGAACTCCAAGGAGATCAAGATCACCGCGTACCACGAGGGTGGCCACGCCATCGTCGCGGCGGCGCTGCGCTACACGGACCCGGTCACCAAGGTGACGATCCTGCCGCGCGGTCGCGCCCTCGGCTACACGATGGTCATGCCGACCGAGGACAAGTACTCGACCACCCGCAACGAGCTGCTGGACACGCTGTCCTACGCGATGGGCGGGCGCGTGGCCGAGGAGCTGGTGTTCCACGACCCGACCACGGGTGCCAGCAACGACATCGAGAAGGCGTCGGCGACCGCCCGCAAGATGGTCACGCAGTTCGGGATGAGTGCCCGGCTCGGCGCGATCCAGCTGGGCCAGGCCTCCGGCGAGGTGTTCATGGGCCGCGACATGGGCCACGGACGGGACTACTCCGAGGACATCGCGGCGTCGATCGACCTCGAGGTGCGGTCCCTGATCGAGCAGGCGCACAACGAGGCCTGGGAGATCCTGGTCGAGCACCGCGACGTGCTGGACGCCCTGGTGCTGGAGCTCCTGGAGAAGGAGACGCTGAACCAGGAGCAGCTGGCCACCATCTTCGCCCCGATCACCAAGCGCCCCCCGCGCCAGGTGTGGCTGTCCAGCGAGCAGCGTGCGGTCTCGGACCGCCCGCCGGTCATGACGCCCGCGGAGAAGGTCGCCCAGAACGGGCACCCGATCATCCCCGAGGACGAGGCCGCCGCCGCGTCCGAGCACCCCGCGGAGAAGATCATCCAGGTCCCCCCGTCGCAGACGCCGGACGCGTAGGGGACCGACGATGGCCGAGGAGCGGGCCACCAGCATCGGCCCGGTGACGTTCACCGGGGCGGCGGTGGGCGAGTACGACCAGGACCGGGTCGAGGCCGCGATCCGTGAGCTGCTGCTCGCGGTGGGGGAGGACCCCGACCGTGAGGGCCTGCGGGAGACGCCCGCGCGGGTGGCCCGGTCGTACCGGGAGATCTTCGCCGGGCTCTACCAGGAGCCCGCGGACGTGCTCACCACGACGTTCGACATCGGCCACGAAGAGATGGTCCTGGTCAAGGACATCGAGGTGTACTCCACCTGCGAGCACCACCTGGTGCCGTTCCACGGCGTCGCGCACGTCGGTTACATCCCCGGCACGGACGGCCGCATCACCGGTCTGAGCAAGCTGGCCCGCCTGGTCGACGTGTACGCACGGCGCCCGCAGGTGCAGGAGCGGCTCACGTCCCAGATCGCCGACGCCCTGGTCAACGAGCTGCAGCCCCGGGGCGTGCTCGTCGTCGTCGAGTGCGAGCACCTGTGCATGTCGATGCGCGGCGTCCGCAAGCCCGGGTCGCGCACGGTGACCTCCGCGGTGCGCGGCCAGATGCGTGACATCGCCACACGCGCCGAGGCCATGAGCCTCGTGCTCGGTCGCTGACGCCCGGCAGACCCTAGGCTCGCACCGTGACAGGCCCCGGCCCCTCCGCCCGCCCGGCACCGCTGCCGGCGCGGCTGCACCAGCAGAGGCGCACGCTCGTCATGGGCGTCGTCAACGTCACCCCGGACTCGTTCTCGGACGGTGGCCGCTGGTTCACCCCCGGAGCCGCGGTGGCGCACGGGCTGGAGCTGCTCGAGCAGGGCGCCGACCTGCTGGACGTCGGCGGCGAGTCGACCCGCCCCGGGTCGCGTCGCGTCGCGGTGCAGGACGAGCTGGACCGGGTGCTCCCGGTGGTCGAGCAGCTGGTGGCCCGCGGCGCGACCGTCAGCGTGGACACCACGCGCGCGGTGGTGGCACGGGCGGCGGTGGACCGTGGGGCGTCGGTGGTCAACGACGTCTCCGGCGGGTTGGCCGACGAGGCGATGTACGAGGTCGTCGCGCAGACCGGTGCGGTCTACGTCGCGATGCACTGGCGCGGGCACGCCGACGTGATGGACGCCCTCGACGACTACGACGACGTGGTGACCGACGTGCGTGCCGAGCTCGCCGCGCGGGTGGCCGCCCTGCGCGCGGCCGGAGTCCGCGACGAGCAGGTGGTGCTCGACCCCGGCCTGGGCTTCGCGAAGTCCGGCAGCAGCAACTGGCCCCTGCTCGCGCGTCTCCCGGAGCTCGTGGCGGACGGGTTCCCGGTGCTGGTCGGTGCCAGCCGCAAGCGGTTCCTGGGACACCTGCTGGCCGGCCCCGGCGGTGAGCCGGCACCGCCGCTCGCGCGGGACCGCGCCACGGCGGCGGTGACGGCCCTGGCGGCCGCGGCGGGAGCCTGGTGCGTGCGGGTGCACGAGGTCGCGGGGTCGGCGGACGCCGTCCGCGTCGCCGCGGCGTGGGAGGGTGCGCTCAGCGGCGTCGACGCCGCCGGCGACAGCGAGGACGAGCTGCCCGTGGACGAGGACGCGAGAACCGGAGGGAGCACGCGGTGACCACGCACGACGAGAGCCGACAGGACGCGCTGGACACCAGCGGGCGCCGGCTCGACCAGATCAGGCTGACGGGCATCACGGCCCTCGGCTACCACGGTGTGTTCGAGCACGAGCGGCGGGAGGGCCAGACGTTCGTCGCGGACGTCGTCGTGCACCTGGACACGCGGCGGGCCGCGGCGCGCGACGACCTCGCGCACACGCTGGACTACGGCGCGCTGGCGGAGCAGGTCGCCGCGGTGCTGTCCGGGGACCCGGTCGACCTCATCGAGACCGTGGCCGAGCGCATCGCCGCCACGGTGCTGGCGTCGGGGATCGTGCAGGCGGTCGACGTGGCCGTGCACAAGCCGCACGCGCCCATCCAGGTGCCGTTCGGTGACGTGGTCGTCGCCATCCACCGCGACCGCTCCAAGCTGCCGGCCGCGGAGCCGTACGTCCCGCGCCCGGCCCCCCAGGCACTCCCCGCGTCGCGCCCGTCGCCGACCGTGACGGCCACGTTCCCCGTGACCCCGGCGCCCGGTGCACCGGCGGTCGCACCGGCCGCCACGTGGGCCGACGCGGTCGCCCCCGCCCCGGGCGGGCTCTCCGTGGACGGACCGGACTCGCTATCGACGGGACCGTCGGCGGGACCGTCGACGGACCTGGCGACGGTCCCGTCGGCCAGCGACAGGGACGGCGGCGTGGTCGACGGCGAGATCGTCACGGACGCCCTCGACCGCGCCCCCGACGCGCCCGTGGACGTGGTGCTCGCCCTCGGCGCCAACCTCGGGCCGGCGCAGGAGACCCTGCGCGCTGCGGTCACCGACCTGGCGCGGACCCCGGGCATCGAGGTGGTCGACGTCTCGGCGCTGGCCCGCACCTCGGCCGTCGGCGGGCCCGAGCAGGCCGACTACCTCAACGCCGTGGTGCTCGCCACGACCACCCTGGCGCCGCGCGAGCTCCTGCGGGCCACGCAGGCCATCGAGCAGGCGCACGGCCGCGAGCGCCAGGAGCACTGGGGCCCGCGGACGCTGGACGTCGACATCATCCTGTACGGCTCGGTCCTGGCGGTGACCGACGACCTGGAGCTCCCGCACCCGCGCGCCCACGAGCGCGCGTTCGTGCTCCAGCCGTGGGCGCAGGTGGACCCGCACGCGGTGCTGCCGGGCCTGGGCGGCGGGCCGGTCGGGGCGCTGGCCGCGACCGCCCCGGACCGCGACGGCGTCCGGTGGCTCGCGCTGGACTGGCTGACCGCGCCCATCCCGGCGATCGGCAACGACACCGCGGCCGTGCCGGCGGGCCCCGACGCGTCGACCCCGTGATGCACCGCACCCGCTGGCAGACCCTCCTGCTCATCGCCGCGACGGCGGCCGCCGTCACCTGGATCGTCCTGGGGGCGGTCTCGGGACGCGGCGGCATGCTGCCGACCGTCGCCCCGCTGGTGGTCGTCGTCGAGCTGCTCATCGCTGCCGTCGTGTTCTCCATGGGGTGGGCGGTGCGCCAGTTCCTGCAGGGCAAGCGCCCGACGCTGGACCCCATCCGGGCGGCGCGGACGGCGGTCCTGGCCAAGGCCTCCTGCTACACCGGCGCGCTGCTCACGGGCTGGTACGGCGGGCAGGTGCTGGCGCTGGTCAGCGAGCTGGACGTGCCGGGCAACGGTGGTCGGGCAGGCGCCGCGGCGATCGCCGCGGGCGGTGCCGTCGCGCTGGCGGTCGTCGGGCTGGTGGTCGAGTGGTTCTGCCGGGTTCCTCCGCCCGAGGAGGGGAACGAGGCCGCGCGGGAGAGCCCGGCACCGGATCCCAGCGCCACCTGAACGGGTGGAAGGATGACCCCATGACCTCCGACGCCGGCCGGGCCGATCCGCGCAGCACCAGCGAGCCGTTCGACCCCTCCGACGTCACGTGGACCCCGGTGTCGCGGCGGCTGGTCGGCGCCCGCCTCACGGTGACCGCCCTCGTGCTGGGCCCGGTGCTCGCTCTGCTCGTCCTCATGGCCGTGCTCGTCGGGGCCGCGTGGGTCTGGGTGTTCCCCGCGGTGGTCGCGCTGCTCGTCCTGTGGATCGTGTGGCTGGTGCCCCGCCAGGTGGGGGCGATGGCCTACGCGGAGCGCGCGGACGACCTGCTGATCCGGCGCGGCATCATGTTCCGCTCGCTCGTCGTGGTGCCGTACGGCCGCATGCAGTACGTGGACGTCAACGCGGGGCCGCTGGCGCGCAGGTTCGGGATCGCGTCCGTCCAGCTGCACACCGCGTCGCCCGCCACGAGCGCGTCGATCGACGGCCTGCCGCCGCACGAGGCCGCGCGCCTGCGCGACCGGATGGCGTCGCGCGGCGAGGCGCGGCTGGCGGGGCTGTGACGGGCGCGCCCGACGTCGAGACCCCGCGCGCCGAGGACATCACCGGCTGGCGGCGCATGCACCCGGTCACCCCGGCGCTCAAGGGCTGGAAGGTCCTCGTCGCGGTGCTGGCCATCGCCTGGTTCCAGGTGGGCGAGAACCTGCAGCAGGCGATCGACCTGCTCGAGGGCCGGGCGTTCCTCGCGCTCCTCGGCGGGATCCTGCTGGTCGGGCTCATCGGCTTCGGCTACTCGGCCGTCGCGTGGCGCGTGACCCGGTTCGCCGTCACCGACGACGCCGTGCACCTGCGCACCGGCATCCTGTTCCGGCAGCAGCGGCAGGCGCGGCTGGACCGGCTGCAGGCCGTCGACGTGGTCCAACCGCTGCTCGCGCGGCTGGTCGGGCTGGCGGAGCTCAAGCTCGAGGTGGCGGGCGGCAGCGGCTCGGCCGTGTCGCTCGCGTTCCTGCGCGAGTCGGAGGCGGAGGCCCTGCGCGCGGAGCTGCTGGCGCTGGCGGCGGGGCTGCAGCGGCCGGGAGCGGCGGTCGCCGCACCCGACGTGACGGACGCACCCTCGGACGCGGTAGCTCCGGCGCCGGTGCCGGTGCCGTTCGATGTCGCGCCCGAGCGCCAGGTCTACGAGCTGCCGATGGGCCGGCTGGTGAAGGCCACGCTGCGGTCCGGCACGGTGCCCGGCCTGCTGCTCATGGTGGCGGCCGCGATCACGATCGCCATCGTGGCGCAGGACATCGGCGCCGCGTTCGTGCTCGTCGCGCCCCTGTTCGGTGCCGTGACGTTCGTGTGGAGCCGGATCAACCAGGGCGCCAACTTCCGAGCCGCGATCTCGCCCGACGGCATCCGGCTGCGGCACGGCCTGACGGAGGCGCGCGCGCAGACGGTCCCGCCCGGACGCGTGCAGGCCATCCGGCTGCGGCAGGGCCCGCTGTGGCGCGGGCCCGACTGGTGGCGCGTCGAGATCAACGTCGCCGGCTACGGCCAGGCCGACAGCCAGCAGCGGGACACCGTCCTGCACCCGGTGGCCACGCGGGACGAGGCGCTGACCGCCCTGTGGCTCGTGCTCCCCGATCTCGGGGTCGAGGACCCGGTGGCGCTGGTCGAGGCGGCACTGACCGGCACGGGCATCCACGGCGGGTTCACCGCGGCGCCCCGCCGTGCCCGGTGGGTGGATCCCGTCGGCTGGCGGCGGCACGGGGTGCGCGTCACCGACCGCGCCCTGGTCACGCGGTCCGGACGGATCTGGCGCAGCGTCGACGTGGTGCCGCACGAGCGGACGCAGTCCCTGGGTCTGGCGCAGGGACCGGTCCAGCGCCGGCTGGGCCTGGCGTCGTTCGTCCTGCACTCCACGCCCGGGCCGGTGGCGCCGCGCGTGAACCACCTCGACGCGGCCGTGGCAGCCGCCCTGCTCGACGAGCAGTCCGAACGGGCCCGCACGGCCCGCGCGACGGCCACCCCGGAGCAGTGGATGCGTGCCGTCGGCGCGCCGACGCCGGTCCAGGCCGAGCCGCCCTTCGCACCGTCGCCCGGAGCCGACGCGTGACCCCACCGGACCCGAGCACCCGACCGGGCCGGCTCGGGGTGGGCGTCGTCGGCGCGGGCCGCGTCGGTGCCGTGCTCGGCAGCGCCCTGCGCGCCGCGGGCCACCCGGTGGTGGCGGTCTCCGCCATCTCGCAGGACTCGCGGGAGCGCGCCGAGACGCTGCTGCCGGGCGTGCCGGTGCTGGACATCCCCGAGGTGGTGCGGCGGGCCGAGCTGGTCCTGCTCACGGTGCCCGACGACGCGCTGCCGGACCTGGTGCGCGGCCTCGCGGAGGTCGGTGCGTGGCAGGCGGGCCAGATCGTCGTGCACACGTCGGGCCGGTTCGGGGTGGGCGTCCTGGCGCCGGCGCGCTCCGCCGGGGTCATCCCGCTGGCACTGCACCCCGCCATGACGTTCACGGGCACCTCGCTGGACCTGTCCCGGTTGGTGGGCTGCTCGTTCGCGGTGACCGCCCCGGGCCCGGTGCTGCCCATCGGTCAGGCCCTGGTGGTGGAGATCGGCGGCGAGCCCGTCGTGCTGGCCGAGGAGTCGCGAGGGCTGTACCACGCGGCCCTCGCGCACGGGGCGAACCACCTGGTCGTGCTGGTCGCGCAGGCCGCCCAGGCGCTGGCCGCGGCCGGTGTGGCCGACCCGGGCCGGATGCTCGCCCCGCTGCTCGAGGCGGCGCTGGACGGAGCGCTGCGCGCGGAGTCCTCCGACGGCCCGGGCGCCATCAGCGCGCTCACCGGCCCGGTGCGCCGCGGCGACGCGGGGACCGTCCGGGAGCACGGTGTGGCCCTGGCCACCTTCGCCGCGGCCACGGGCGCGGTCGACGTCGTCGCGGGATACCGTGCCCTGGCGCGCTCGGCCACCGCGCGCGCGCTCGCGGCGGGCCTGATCTCGCCGTCGGCGGCCCAGGAGCTGCTCGACGGCATCATGGCGGACGCCGGATCGTTGCACGTGGAGGACGGGCCGGACCCGCAGGAGGACGCATGACCACGCAGACCACCACGCCCGCGCTCGTGCACACGCGCGAGGAGCTGGACGCCGCGCTCGCGGTGCAGGACGTGCAGGCCGTCCCGCGCACCGAGGGTCGCTCCGCGCACACCGCGCGGCCGCACCGGCGCGCGGTCGTGATGACGATGGGGGCGCTGCACGCGGGGCACCTGTCACTGGTCGACCGCGCGCGCGAGCTGGCGGACGCCGTCGTCGTGACGATCTTCATCAATCCCCTGCAGTTCTCGCCGTCGGAGGACCTGGCCCGCTACCCGCGGGACCTGCAGCGGGACGTGGCGCTGCTCTCCGGGCCTGGGCTGCTGGGCCCGGACGACATCGTCTTCGCCCCCGGGCCGCAGGTCGTCTACCCGGACGGCGACCCGATCGTGCGCGTCAGCGCGGGGTCGATCGGTGACGTGCTCGAGGGCGTGAGCCGGCCCGGCCACCTCGACGGCGTGCTCACGGTCGTGCTCAAGCTCCTGCACCTGACGCGCCCGGACGTGGCGGTGTTCGGGGCCAAGGACGCGCAGCAGCTGGCGGCGGTCCGTCGGATGGTCCGGGACCTGGACGTGCCGGTGACGGTGGTCGGCGCGCCGACCGTGCGTGACCAGGACGGGATCGCCCTGTCCAGCCGCAACGCCTACCTCAGCGACGACGAGCACCGCCGGGCCCTGAGCCTGTCCCGCGCGCTGCGCGTCACGGGCACCGCGGACCAGATCCGGGCCGCCGCCCGCCGGGAGCTGCAGGAGACCGACGTGGACTACGTGGCACTGGTGGACCCGGCGACGTTCACGGAGGTCCCGGCGGGGTTCGTCGGCGAGGCCCTGCTGCTCGTCGCCGCGACCGTGGGGTCGACGCGGCTGATCGACAACGCCGTCGTGGAGGTGCGCGCGTGAGCTCGCTGGTGCGCACGATGATGACGGGCAAGATCCACCGCGCCACCGTCACCCAGGCAGACCTGCACTACGTGGGCTCGATCACGGTGGACGCCGACCTGCTCGCCGCGGCGGACGTCCTGCCGGGCCAGCAGGTCGACGTCGTGGACGTCACCAGCGGCGCCCGGCTGACCACCTACGCCATCGCGGGGGCGCCGGGCTCCGGGCAGGTGTGCATCAACGGGGCGGCCGCCCACCTGGTGCACCCGGGGGACACGGTCATCCTCATCGCCTACGGGCAGCTGTCGGACGTCGAGGCGCGCACGTACGAGCCGCGGGTGGTGCTGGTGGACGCCGACAACCGGATCGCCGACGTCGGGGAGGACCCGGGCGGCGTCCCGGACGGCTGGGACGGTCTGCAGCGCAGCGGGCTGCCGTTCGCCGAGGGCCGCGCGACGGTCGCTCGGTGACCCGCCTCGCCACGCGGCTGGCCGCCCCGGAGCCGGGCTGGACGGTCGAGGCCGACGCGGTGGTCGTCGGGTCGGGCATCGCCGGGCTCACCGCCGCCCTGGAGCTGCGCACCCGCGTGCCCCGCGTCCTGCTGGTCACCAAGGACATCCTCGCGTCCGGGTCCACCGTGTGGGCGCAGGGCGGCATCGCCGCGGCGCTCGACCCGTCCGACTCGCCCGACGCCCACCTGCAGGACACGCTCGTGGCCGGCGCCGGCCTGTGCGACCCGCGCGCGGTCGAGGTGCTCGTCACGGAGGGCCCGGCGCGCGTGCGGCAGCTGGTGGCGCGCGGGGCGGTGTTCGACACCGGCGCGGACGGCTCGATCTCGCTGACGCGCGAGGGCGGGCACCACGCCGACCGCATCGCGCACGCGGGCGGCGACGCCACGGGTGCCGAGATCTCCCGTGCGCTGGTCGCGCAGATCGAGGCGGTGCGCGACGACCCGGGCATCGAGGTCATCGAGCACGCGCTCGTGCTGGACGTGCTCACGGGCCCGCCGGGGCCCGACGGCAGCCCGGGCCGCGCCTGCGGCGTGACGCTGCACGTGATCGGCGAGGGGCAGCGGGACGGCGTCGGCGCCGCCCTGGGCCGCGCGGTCGTGCTGGCCACCGGGGGCATCGGCCAGGTCTACCGCTCGTCCACCAACCCCGCGCAGGCGACCGGCGACGGCATCGCCGCAGCCCTGCGTGCCGGCGCGGCGCTGGGCGACGTGGAGTTCGTCCAGTTCCACCCGACCGTGCTCTGGCTGGGCTCGGGCGTGAAGGGCCAGCTCACCCTGGTCTCCGAGGCGGTCCGCGGCGAGGGTGCGCTGCTCCTGGACACCGACGGCGTCCGGTTCATGCACGACGTGCACCCGATGGCCGAGCTGGCCCCCCGGGACGTGGTCGCGCACGCGATCGTGCGCCGCATGGCCGAGACGGGCTCGGACCACGTCTGGCTCGACGCGCGGCACCTGGGCGACGACTTCCTGCGCACGCGGTTCCCGACGATCAACGAGCGGCTGCTCGAGCACGGCATCGACCTGACGACCGACCTGGTCCCGGTCGCCCCGGCGCAGCACTACCACTCGGGCGGGGTGATCACCGACCTGGCGGGGCGCACCACGCTGCCCGGCCTGTACGCGGTCGGGGAGGTGGCGTGCACCGGTGTGCACGGCGCCAACCGGCTGGCGTCGAACTCGCTGCTGGAGGGGCTGGTCTTCGCCACGCGCGCGGCCCGGCACATCGCCGCGCAGGTGGCGGTGGGTTCGCTCACCCCGCTCACGCCGGTCGTCCGGGCGGGCGGCGAGGCCCTGGTGGCGGCTGCGTCCCGGGCACGGGTGCAGCGGATCGCCTCGGACGGCCCCGGCCCGCTGCGCTCCGGCGAGGGCCTGGCGCGGGCGGCCTCGGCCCTCGCGGCGGTGCCCACGGACGCGCACCTGCGCTCGGACGACGGCCGGCGGCTGGCGGCGCCGCAGGTGGCCGAGTGGGAGACGACGAACGTGCACCAGGTGGCCACCGTGCTGACCGCCGCGGCGCTGGAGCGCGAGGAGAGCCGCGGGGGGCACGCACGCAGCGACTTCCCGGTCCCGGTGGAGTCCTGGCGGGTGCGGCTGGAGCTGTCGCTGGACCCCGACGGCACCCTCACCTCGCGGCGGTCCGCGCTCTCCTGAGCGCATCCCGACACTATCGGCGTAACGATCGATACCGTCCGGAAGTTTCGATACTCCTAGCACTGGTCACCGGCCGAAGTCGTGCCTACCCTCTCCCCAGGAACCGGACAAGAGGCACCAGTCTGCGCAAAGGAGCGTTGATGAGGCACGCACGAGCACGACGTCGGCCATTCGAAACTATCGGGGTGGCCGTGACGGCCCTGGTGCTGGCGGCGGTCCCCGCCGTGGTGGTGGGATCGGCCGGACCGGCCGCCGCCGCGGACACGACCCTGGTGTCCACCGACTTCTCGGACGGCACGTTCGCCCCCTGGACCGCGAGCGGTGGCGCGACGCTGTCGGTGGTGGACGTGGAGGGCAACCCTGCCCTGCAGGTGGCCAACCGCACGGAGGACTTCGACGGCATCCAGACGCCCGCCGGGCTGTTCACGGACGTCGAGCCGGGTGCGCAGCTGACCCTGTCGATGCGGGCGCGGCTCGCACCGGAGACCGTCGGCTCGGCCGGGGTGCGCCTCGTCGTGAAGCCCGCCTACGCGTGGGTGGGGAACACCACGATGACCGCGGACGCGTGGACGACGGTGACCGGCACGTACACGGTGCCGGCCGACGCCGACCCCGCGACGCTGCAGGTGTACCTCGGCACCGGCGCCCTCGACGGCCCGTACACCTACCTCGTGGACGACCTCGTGATCACGACCCCCACGGCCGCCGACCCCGCGCTGGTGTCCACCGACTTCACGGACGGCACGTTCGCCCCCTGGACTGCGAGCGGTGGCGCGACGCTGTCGGTGGTGGACGTGGAGGGCAACCCTGCCCTGCAGGTGGCCAACCGCACGGAGGACTTCGACGGCATCCAGACGCCCGCCGGGCTGTTCACGGACGTCGAGCCGGGTGCGCAGCTGACCCTGTCGATGCGGGCGCGGCTCGCACCGGAGACCGTCGGCTCGGCCGGGGTGCGCCTCGTCGTGAAGCCCGCCTACGCGTGGGTGGGGAACACCACGATGACCGCGGACGCGTGGACGACGGTGACCGGCACGTACACGGTGCCGGCCGACGCCGACCCCGCGACGCTGCAGGTGTACCTCGGCACCGGCGCCCTCGACGGCCCGTACACCTACCTCGTGGACGACCTCGTGATCACCGGCCCGGCCGGTGAGGAGCCGGAGACCCCCGACGTGCTGCCCGGCGGAGCCCTCAACCCGACGACCACCCCGGTCAGCGCGGCACAGGGCACCGGTGACCGGTCCGCCCTGACGTTCGACGACGGCCCCAACGGAGCGGACACCACCGAGCTGCTCGACTTCCTGGCGGCCAAGGACATCGAGGCCACGTTCTGCGTCATCGGCCAGAACATCCAGGCCCCCGGCGGCGCCGACCTGCTGAAGCGGATCGTGGCCGACGGGCACACCCTGTGCAACCACGGCACGTCGTACGAGGTGCTCGACGGCACGCAGGCGGAGGTCGAGGAGGACCTCGCGGCCAACCTGACGATCATCCGCACCGCGCTGGGCAACCCGTCGGCGCAGGTGCCGTTCTTCCGCGCCGCCAACGGCGTGTGGACCACGGCCAACCAGAACGCGGCCGTCGCGCTCGGCATGCAGCCGCTCGCGGTGACCAACACGATCGCCGACTGGGAGACCCAGGACGAGGCGCTGCTCACCGAGCGGCTGCGCACGGCGATGAAGAGCGGCGAGATCGTGCTCATGCACGACGGCGGCGGGTCGCGGGCCGGCACGGTGGCGGCCGCCACGACCGTCATCCAGGAGCGTCTCGACGCCGGCTGGTCGTTCACGCTGCCCGCCGTCACGCTCGCCCCGAGCCAGCCGCCGGGCACCGCCGTGATCAGCGCCGACTTCGAGGACGGCCTGCAGGGCTGGATCCCGCGGGCGACCGCCGACGGCGAGGGCGTGCTGGCGGTCACCGACACGCTGGCCCACGGTGGCGCGCAGTCCGCGCTGCTCACCCAGCGGACCTCGCAGGGGCACGGCATCGGCTTCGACGCCACCGGGGTGCTCATCCCCGGCACCAGCTACGAGTACTCGGCGTGGGTGCGGTTCGCGCCCGGTCAGACCGTCGACGACATCTGGCTGAGCCTGGCCCGCACCACGGGCGAGAGCACGTCCTACGACACGCTCAAGCAGTTCACGGGCATGTCGAACAGCGAGTGGGTGCAGGTCACCGGGACGTTCCAGATGTCCGCGGCCGACTCGGCGCTGCTCTACTTCGAGACCGCCTACGACGGCGGTGCCACGGG
Source organism: uncultured Cellulomonas sp. (assembly GCF_963527515.1). Classification (NCBI taxonomy): domain Bacteria; kingdom Bacillati; phylum Actinomycetota; class Actinomycetes; order Micrococcales; family Cellulomonadaceae; genus Cellulomonas; species uncultured Cellulomonas sp. The sequence continues at coordinate 14,663 of NZ_CAURTV010000049.1, forward strand.
CAACACGTCCGACTTCCTGGTCGACGACATCGTGGTCACGGTCCAGGACCCGCTGCAGGTGCAGGACCTCCCGCCGATGAAGGACACGGTCGACTTCCCGCTCGGCGCCGCCATCGACAGCCGTGAGCAGACCGGCTCCGCCTCGGAGCTGCTGCTGCGGCACTTCGACCAGGTGACGTCCGAGAACTACATGAAGCCGGAGGCCTGGTACGCCGCGGACAAGACGTTCACGCCGCACCCCGAGGCCGACGCGATCATGGCGTACGCCCAGGCGAACGACCTGCGTGTCTACGGGCACACGCTCGCGTGGCACAGCCAGACGCCGGCCTGGTTCTTCCAGGACGACGCCGGCACGCCGCTGACCACCAGCGAGGTGGACCAGCAGATCCTGCGGGACCGGCTGCGGACGCACGTGTTCGCGGTGGCCGAGCACCTGAGCTCGACGTACGGCGAGTTCGGCAGCGACACCAACCCGCTGGTCGCGTTCGACGTGGTCAACGAGGTGGTCAGCGACAGCGGCGAGTACGAGGACGGCCTGCGCCGCAGCGAGTGGTACCGGATCCTGGGCGAGTCCTTCGTCGACCTGGCGTTCCAGTACGCGGACGAGGCGTTCAACGGGGAGTACGCCGCCGCGGGCTCCGACCGGCCGATCACCCTGTTCATCAACGACTACAACACCGAGCAGGGCGGCAAGCAGGTGCGCCTGCACGAGCTGGTCGAGCGCCTGCTCTCCCGCGGCGTGCCGGTGGACGGCGTGGGCCACCAGTTCCACGTGAGCCTGGCGATGCCCGTCTCGGCCCTCGAGGCCGCCATCGTGGCGTTCCAGGACCTGCCGGTGGTGCAGGTGGTCACCGAGCTCGACGTGACCACCGGGACCCCTGTCACCGACGGCAAGCTGATCGAGCAGGGCTACTACTACCGCGACGCGTTCCGGGTCTTCCGGGCGCACGCCGAGGACCTGTTCTCGGTCACGGTGTGGGGCCTCACCGACGGGCGCAGCTGGCGCAGCGACTCCGGCGCCCCGCTGGTGTTCGACGATCGCCTCCAGGCAAAGCCCGCGTACTACGGCATCGTCGACGGGGAGCTGCCCGCCCGGCAGCGCGCCGTGAACGTGTTCGCCGAGGACGTGCCGATCGACGACGCGTCGACCACGGACGTCCGCTGGTCCCAGCTGCCGCTGCACCCGATCGAGGACTCCGCCGCGTTCCAGCTGCGCTGGGCGCCGGACCACCTGACGGCCTACGTCCGGGTGGACGACGCCACGCCGCAGGACGCCGACGCGATCACGTTCCAGTACGCCGGCCAGACGGTGACGTTCGGCCGGGACGGCACGGGTGACGTGGAGGGCGTGGTCACCGAGGGCGACGGCGGCTACGCGGTCGTCGTGCGGCTGCCGCTGGCCACCCCGGTGGCGGAGGGCGGCACGCTGCCCCTCGACGTCCGGGTCACCGACGGCACCGCGACGGTGGCGTGGAACACGCCGGGTGCGCTCGGCACGCTCACGCTGGTCGAGCCCCTGTCCTACGCCGAGGTGGTCGAGACCGCCGCGGCGCCGGCCATCGACGGCACGGAGGACGGCGTGTGGGCCGACGCCGGCACGGTCCGCACCGACAAGCAGACCAACGGCACGGGCGGCGGGGCCACCGCGGACGTGCGCACCCTGTGGCAGGACAACACGCTCTACGTCCTGGCCGAGGTGACCGACCCCGTCGTGGACGTCACGGGCTCCGACCCCTGGATCCAGGACTCCGTCGAGATCTACGTGGACGCCGGCAACTACAAGAACGGCTCGTACCGGTACGACGACACGCAGATCCGGATCAGCGCGACCAACACGGTCTCGTTCGGCACGGGTGACGAGGCGTTCCAGCAGAACCGGCTGGTCAGCGCCACGCGGCTCACCGACACGGGGTACGTGGTCGAGGCCTCGATCAGCCTGCTCGAGGAGGGCGGCGCCGGCACGTTCCACGGGGTGGACTTCCAGGTGAACGACGCCAGCGGTGGCGCGCGCACCGCCATCCACAACTGGGCCGACCCGACCGGCGCCGGCTACCAGAGCACGGCCCGGTGGGGCGTGGTCCAGCTGGTCGAGGCGGCCGTCCCGTCGTCGACCACCACGCTCACGGCGTCGCCGTCGAGCCAGGTGTACGGGTCGTCGACGCGGGTCACGCTCACCGCGACGGTCACGGCCGACGTGCCGGTGGCCGGCACGGTCGAGTTCGTCTCGGGCACCACGGTGCTCGGCACGGCGACCCTGAACAGCAGCGGCGTGGCGACCCTGCGGTTGCCGGCCTCCACGCCGGCCGGCAGCTACCCGGTGGTCGCCCGGTTCGCGGGTGACAGCACGGTGACCGGCTCGGAGTCCGCTCCGGTCACGGTGACCGTGAACAGGGTGACCACGACGACCGGTCTGAGCGTGACGCGCGGCTTCCTGTTCATCCCGTCGATCGCGATCGCCACGGTCGCGACCGACAACGGACGGGTTCCCTCGGGCACCATCGAGATCCGCGAGGGCACCACGGTGGTCAAGCGGCTCAACGTGGTGCTGGGCATCGCGATCGGGACGGTCCCGTCGGGCCGGCACACGTACACGGCGACGTTCGTCCCGCGCGACGCCGTCAACGTGAGCCCGAGCACGAGCGCGCCGGTCAGCACCCGCTGACGGACCGCACCCGAGGCCCGCGTCCCTGCACGGACGCGGGCCTCGGGCGTGCCCGGTAGCGTGACGCCGTGACCGCGCCGACCACCCCCCTGGACCCTGCCTGGACCGCGCGGACCGTCTCGGTCGCCCTCGACGAGGACCTCGGCCCGGAGCCGGGCCGGGACGTCACCACGCAGTCGACGATCTCCCCGGACGCGGTCGGTGCCGCGGACCTCGTCGCGCGTCAGGACGGGGTCGTCGCAGGCCTGGTGGTCGTCCCGGAGGTCCTCGGCCAGGTCGCCGCCCGGCTCGGCCTGCCGGTCCCCACCGTCGAGCAGCGCGTCCTCGACGGCTCGCGGGTGGCCCGCGGTGACGTGCTCGCCGTGCTGCGCGGCCCCGTGCAGGTGCTCCTCGTCGCCGAGCGCACGCTGCTCAACCTCGCGTCGCGCGCGTCGGGCGTCGCCACCCACACCCGACGCTGGGCAGACGCGCTGGACGGCACGGGCGCCCAGGTGCTCGACACCCGCAAGACGACCCCCGGCCTGCGCGCCCTGGAGAAGTACGCGGTGCGCTGCGGCGGCGGGACCAACAAGCGCATGGGCCTGTACGACGTGGCCATGGTCAAGGACAACCACGTGGTCGCCGCCGGCTCGGTGGCCGCCGCGGTCGAGGCCGTGCGCACCCGCTTCCCGGACGTCACCATCCAGGTCGAGGCGGACACCCTGGCCCAGGCGCTCGAGGCGGTCGCCGCGGGGGCGCGGTTCCTGCTGCTCGACAACATGCCGACCCCGCTGCTGGCCGAGGTGGTCGCCGCCGTGCGCGCGTCGGGGGAGACCGTCGAGCTCGAGGCCACAGGCAACCTCACGCTCGACCGTGCCCGGGAGGTCGCCTCGACGGGCGTCGACTACCTGTCGGTCGGCGGGCTCACGCACTCGTCGCCGATCCTCGACCTGGCGCTCGACCTGGAGCCCGGGGCGGCCGCGCCGCGCCGGTAGGATCGCCCGGTGAGCGAGACGCCCGAGACCCCCGCAGCCGACGACGCCCCCGAGCAGCTCCGCGTCCGGCGCGAGAAGCGGGACCGGCTGCTCGCGGCGGGCGTCGAGGCCTACCCGGTCGGGGTGCCGCGCACCCACACGATCGCGCAGGTGCGCGCCGAGCACCCCGACCTCGAGCCGGGCCAGGAGACGGACGACGAGGTCGGCGTGGCCGGTCGGGTGGTCTTCGTCCGGATCGGCGGCAAGCTCTGCTTCGCCACGCTGCAGGACGGCGAGGGGAACCGGCTGCAGGCCATGTTCAGCCTGGCCGCGGTCGGCGAGGAGCGGCTCGCCGCGTTCAAGACCGACATCGACCTGGGTGACCACCTGTTCGTGCACGGCCGCGTGATCAGCTCGCGCCGCGGTGAGCTGTCGGTGTTCGCCGACGCCTGGCAGCTGGCCGCGAAGTCCCTGCGCCCGCTGCCCAACCTGTACGACGGCGTGGAGCTCTCCGAGGAGGCCCGCGTCCGGCAGCGCTACGTCGACCTCATCGTGCGGCCCAAGGCCCGCGAGACGGCCCGCCAGCGCCCTGCGCTCCTGCGGTCCCTGCGCGAGAACTTCCACCGCCGCGACTTCGTCGAGATCGAGACGCCGATGCTGCAGACGCAGCCCGGTGGCGCGGCCGCGAGGCCGTTCGTGACGCACATGAACGCGTTCGACATGGAGCTGTACCTGCGGATCGCCCCGGAGCTGTTCCTCAAGCGGGCGCTCGTGGGTGGCATCGAGCGGGTGTTCGAGATCAACCGCAACTTCCGCAACGAGGGCGCCGACTCCACGCACTCCCCGGAGTTCGCGATGCTCGAGGCGTACGAGTCCTACGGCGACTACGACACCATGGCGGCGCTCACCCAGGACCTCGTGCAGACGGCCGCGCAGGACGTGCTCGGCACCAGCGTGGTGGTCATGCCCGACGGCGAGGAGTACGACCTCGGCGGCGCGTGGGACCAGCTGACGATGTACGGCTCGCTGTCGGAGTCGCTGGGTGAGCTGATCACGCCGGAGACCTCCCTCGACGCGCTCCAGGTGTACGCGGACAAGCTCGGCATCGAGACGGACCCCAAGCGCGTCAGCCACGGCAAGCTGGTCGAGCAGCTGTGGGAGCACGAGATCGGCGACCACCTCTTTGCGCCCACATTCGTGCGTGATTTCCCGGTGGAGACCAGCCCTCTGGTGCGTGATCACCGCAGCATCGGCGGCGTCGTCGAGAAGTGGGACCTCTATGTGCGCGGGTTCGAGCTTGCCACCGGCTATTCCGAGCTCGTCGACCCGGTGATCCAGCGGAACCGCTTCGAGGCGCAGGCGTTGCTGGCGGCGGCCGGGGACGACGAGGCGATGCGCGTGGATGAGGACTTTCTCACGGCCGTGGAGTACGCGTTGCCGCCTGCGGGTGGCATCGGGCTCGGCATCGACCGGTTGCTCATGGCGCTCACCGGTCTGGGTATTCGCGAGACCATCCTGTTCCCGCTCGTGAAGCCGCTGAGCTGATGAACCCGCTGTTCACCGCCCTCGCCGCGCTGCTGCCCTCCATCGGCGTCGGTCTGTTGTTCTGGTTCGCCATGCGCGCCGTGGTCAATGCCGACCGCACCGAACGGCAGGCATTGGCCAGAATGGATGCCGCGGAGCGCGAGGCGGAAGCCGCTTTAAAACGGGAAACGCCGCCGACCGTTTGACGCCCTAATGCGCCGATGCGATAGTGAACGCGACAGCATTCCTCACATCTGCCAGACGGAGAACTCAATGGCGCAGAAGGTCCAGGTCCTGCTGGTCGACGACATCGACGGCGGAACTGCAGACGAGACCGTGACGTTCGGGCTCGACGGCGTCACCTATGAGATCGACCTGACATCCGGTCACGCGAGCGACCTGCGTGACGCATTCGCCCAGTGGGTCGGGCACGCACGCAAGGTCGGCGGCCGTTCGGCTTCGAAGCCTGCCGCAGCACGCGGACGGCGCTCGTCCTCGGGCGACGCCCAGGCCGTCCGCGAGTGGGCCAAGGAGCACGGGCACCACGTGTCCGAGCGTGGGCGCATCTCGGCCGAGGTCAAGGCCGCGTACGACGCAGCGCACTGACACACCGCACGACGCACAGCACGCACAGCGAGAGCCCGGCACCCCCCGTGCCGGGCTCTCGTCATGCGCTCAGCGCGGGCGTACGCCCGTGAGCTCGCGCACCGCCGCGTACTGCTCGCGCACCTGCGGGACCGGGTCGGCGCGGTAGGTGGTGGCCTCGGACGCGGAGCTCCACGCCGGGGGCGTCGCGCTGCCGGAGAGCACCCAGGCCGCCTGCCGCGCCGCACCGTCCGCCACGTACTCGCCCGGGGTGGGGACCAGGACGTCCAGACCCAGCACGGACGGGGCGATGTCCCGCACGGCGGCCGACTGCGCGCCGCCGCCGATGAGGAACAGCCGTTCGACGGTCACGCCCTGGTCCCGCAGCGCGTCGATGCCGTCGGCGAGCGAGCAGAGCATGCCCTCGACGGCCGCCCGGGCCAGGTGCGCCGGCGTGGTGTTGGCCAGGCGCAGACCGTGCAGGGCACCCGTGGCGTCGGGCTTGTTCGGGGTCCGCTCGCCCTCGAGGTAGGGCACCAGGACGAGCCCGTCGGCGCCCGCGGGTGCGGACAGGGCGAGCGCCGACAGCCCGGCGTGGTCGACGCCGAGCATCCGGGCGGCGGCGTCCAGCACGCGGGAGGCGTTCAGCGTGCAGGCCAGCGGGAGGAAGGCGCCGGTGGCGTCGGCGAAGCCGGTGACCAGGCCGGAGCCGTCGGCCGTCGCCGTCGACGCGATCGCGGAGACCACGCCGGAGGTGCCGATCGAGACCGCGACGTCACCGGGTCGCAGCCCGAGCGCCAGGGCCGCGGCCGCGTTGTCGCCGGCACCCGGTCCGAGCACGGCGCCGCCGGCGGTGCGGGGGCCGGCCTTGTACGGGCCGAGCACGCGGGGGACCAGGGCGTCGTGGCCGAGGGCCAGGGTCAGCAGGTCGTGCCGGTAGTCCTCCGTGGCGGGGGACCAGTAGCCGGTGCCCGAGGCGTCCGAGCGGTCGGTGACCAGGGCGTCGAGGCCCGTCGCGCCGGCCAGCCGCCAGGTCAGCCAGTCGTGGGGGAGGGCGACGGCGGCGACGCGCGCGGCGTTCTGCGGCTCGGCGTCGCGCAGCCAGCGCAGCTTGGTCACGGTGAGGGAGGCGACGGGCACGGAGCCGACGGCGTCGGCCCACGCCTGCGGTCCGCCGAGCTCCTCGATGAGGTCGAGCGCGGCCGGTGCCGAGCGGGTGTCGTTCCACAGCAGCGCGTCGCGGACCACCTCGCCGCGGTCGTCCAGGGCGACCATGCCGTGCTGCTGGCCGCCGACGGAGATCGCGTCGACGTCGTCGAGCCCGCCCGCGCTGACGATCGCCGACTGCAGGGCGTCCCACCAGTACCAGGGCGCGACCTCGGTGCCGTCGGGGTGCGACGCGCGGCCGGAGCGCACCAGGGCGCCGGTGTCGGCGTCGCGCACGACGACCTTGCAGGACTGCGTCGACGAGTCGATGCCGGCCACGAGAGCCATGAGCTACCTCCAGGTGAACCCGCAACGTCCGAGCAGATACAGGCCTGGGCCTCCACCTGCTCGGACGCACGGAATGAGTGGTGCGCAACGTCCGAGCAGAGGTGGGTCAGAGGCCCACTCTGCTCGGACGTTGCGGGGACGGACGGGTCAGCGGGCGCCGATCGCGTGCTCGAGGGCCAGCTGGTTGAGGCGCACGAAGCCGAAGCCGCGCGCGGCGACCGCGTCGACGTCGAGCTCCTCGTACGCGGACTTGTCGTTCAGCAGGTCGCTCAGGGTCTCGCCCTCGGCCAGCGTCGGCTGCGACAGCTCGAGCACACCGGACTCCTCGAGCGCCGCCTGGACCTCGGGGTCGGCGCGGAACGCCTGCGCCCGCTCCTTGAGCAGGAGGTAGGTCGAGATGTTGGCGGCAGCCGAGTCCCAGACGCCCTTCATGTCCTCGGTGCGCGAGGGCTTGTAGTCGAAGTGGCGCGGGCCGTCGTAGCGGGGGCCGCCGGACGGGAAGCCGTTCTCGACCAGGTCCACCGTGGCGAACGCCGAGAACAGGTCGCCGTGGCCGAACACCAGGTCCTGGTCGTACTTGATGGACCGCTGGCCGTTGAGGTCGATGTGGAAGAGCTTCTCCGCCCACAGCGCCTGCGCGATGCCCGAGGTGTAGTTCAGGCCGGCCATCTGCTCGTGACCGGTCTCCGGGTTGAGGCCGACGATGTCGCCGTGCTCGAGCCTGGCGATGAGCGCCAGCGCGTGCCCGACCGTGGGGAGCAGGATGTCGCCGCGGGGCTCGTTGGGCTTCGGCTCGATGGCGATCCGGAGCTTGTAGCCCTTCTCCTTGATGTAGCCGGCGACGGTGTCGATGCCCTCGGCGTAGCGGTCGTGCGCGGCGTTGAGGTCCTTGGCGGAGTCGTACTCCGCACCCTCGCGGCCGCCCCACATGACGAACGTGTCGGCGCCCAGCTCGGCGGCGAGGTCGACGTTGCGGACCACCTTGCGCAGGCCGTAGCGGCGGACGCGGCGGTCGTTCGACGTGAACGCGCCGTCCTTGAAGATCGGGTGGCTGAACGTGTTGGTGGTGACCATCTCGACCGTGATGCCGGTCTCGTCCAGGGCGCCCTTGAAGCGGGCCAGGATGCGGTCGCGCTCGGCGGCGTCGGAGCCGAACGGCACCACGTCGTCGTCGTGGAACGTCACGTGCGCGGCGCCCAGCTCGGCCAGCTTGTGGACGGACTCCACGGGGTCCAGCCACGGGCGGCTGGCGGATCCGAACTGGTCCTGGGCGTTCCACCCGACCGTCCAGAGGCCGAACGAGAACTTGTCTGCACGGGTGGGCTGCGGTGCCATCACACGTCTCCTCATCGAGATGATCGAATTTAGTTTGCCGGATGAATTTATCCCCTCCAGCCGGTAGGGTCAAGCCATGCCCACGCCACCCTCCCGCGATCCGTCGCGCGTGGCCAGGCAGGCCGAGATGCGCGACCAGAACCTCGGGGTGGTGCTGCGGGGGGTCGTCGATGCCACGGAGCCGCTGTCCCGGGCGCAGCTCGCGGCGTCGGAGGGCCTCGCACGTGCGACGGTCTCCGTGCTCGTCGACCACCTGATCGAGGCCCGGCTGGTGCGCGAGCTCGAGCCCGCGCAGACCCAGCGCGCCGGCCGCCCCGCCGTCCCGCTGGCACCGGCCCGGGGGACGGTCGCGGGCGTGGGGATGGAGGTCAACGTCGACTACCTGGGGGTCCGCGCGATCGACCTCGCGGGGGACGTCCTGGCCGAGCACGTGGAGCTCGACGACCTGCGTGGGGCCGACGCCGTCGAGGTGCTGGACCGGCTCGCCGCGCTGGCCGGCCCCCTGGTCGAGGGCCTCCGTTCCGCCGGTGTCCGCGTCGCCGGCACCGCCCTGGCACTCCCGGGGCTGGTCGACCGCGTCACCGGCCCGCTGCGCATCGCCCCGAACCTCGGCTGGCGCGACGTCGACGTCGTCGCCGTGGTGTCCGCGCACCCGGTGCTGCACGGGATCCCGCCGCGGGTGGCCAACGAGGCCAACCTCGCCGCGCGGGCGGAGGCGCACGCCCGGCGCGGGTCGCCCAGCTTCGCCTACGTCTCCGGCGAGGTGGGCATCGGTGGCGCCATCGTCCTGGACGGCGAGATCTTCCCCGGCCGGCACGGCTGGAGCGGCGAGATCGGGCACATCGTGGTCGACGCGTTCCGCGGTCCGCGGGTGTCCGACGGCAGCCTCGAGGCGCTGGCCGGCCAGGACGCCATGCTGCGCGCGGCGGGCCTGCCGGCGACCGCCCGGCTCGACGCCCTGCTCGACGCGCTCGCCGCAGG
>NZ_CAURTV010000050.1:0-24195 GCF_963527515.1 uncultured Cellulomonas sp.
CGCGGACCTCGCCGCCGCCGGCGTCCCCCTCGCGTTCGGCTCCGACTCGCCCGTGACCCCGGTGGACCCCTGGGCGGGTGTGCGGGCGGCCGTCCAGCACCACTCGGCCGACCAGCGGATCTCCGCGCGCGCCGCATTCCGCGCCTCGACGCGCGGCGGGTGGCGGGTGGCCGGGCTCGACCACACGGGCGCGGGGGAGCTGCGCGTGGGCTCGCCGGCGCACCTCGCCGTCTGGCGTGCCGAGCACCTGATGGTGCAGGCGGCGGAGGGCCGGTTCTCCTCCTGGAGCGCCGACGCCCGTGCGGGCATCCCTCTCCTGCCCGACCTGGCGCCCGACGCACCGGCGCCCGTCTGCCTGCGCACGGTCCGCGACGGCGTGGTCCTGCACGACGCGCTCTGAGGCCGTGCGGTGCTCCGAGCGGGTGAAATTCGCGCCCCGTCTCGCCGCCTCGGCGCCGACCGGATCCGCCCGCTTCGACCGGATCCGCCGACACGCGCGGCGACACGCCGAGCCGAACCGGTCAGACGGGACCGATGGTGCGCAGGTGACCTGCGGGTACGGCCCTCACCTGCACCGACGCCGCCTTGACACCTCTGTGGATCTCGGTAGGTTCCTCAGGAGATCCACCGCGGCGACATGCCCGACGACGTCGTCCAGGCCTGGGGGGCCGCGGTAGGGGGTAGGGCTCCGACCGGGCCCGCGTGTTCAGTAGACAACGGTCCGTGCGCCTGCACGCAGACCGGTACGAAGGACACGCGGGCCGGTCGGTCGGAGCTCTGAGACCCGCTGTGCGCCCCGATCCGGCCCGGCCGTCGCGCTCAGTCCGCTGACGTACCCTCCAGGGGTGCCCGCCCGTGAACCCGCCCGCTGGTGGACTCTCGTCCTCGCCGTCGCAGGGGGCGTGCTCACCCGGCTGGCGTTCCCCGGCCCCAGCCTGTGGGGCACCGCGTTCCTCGGCGTGGCGCTCCTGTACCTCGCCCTGCGCCGGGACAGCGCCCGCTGGAACGCCCTCGTCGGCCTGCTGTGGGGCCTCGCGTTCGTCGCGCCCCTGATCACGTGGGCGGACGAGGCCGTCGGCGAGGTGCCGTGGTTGGCGCTGAGCACGCTCGAGGCGTCGTACGTCGCCCTGTTCGGGGCCGCCTGGAGCTGGGCGCGCCGGGGCAACGCGGTGTGGCGCAGCGTCGGCCTCCAGGTCGTCGTCTTCACCATCCTCTTCGTCGCCGCCGAGGAGCTGGCGGGCGCGTGGCCGTTCGGTGGCTTTCCCTGGGGCCGGCTGGCGTTCTCGCAGGCCGACTCGCCGCTCGCCCCCCTGGCCTCCCTCGGCGGGACGCCCCTGGTCTCGGGAGCGGTGGTCATCGTGGGTGTCCTGCTCGCCCGGGTCGTGCTGGAGGCGCGCCGCCTGAGCGTCGGACCGCTGGTCGCGGCCGCCTCCGTCGCGCTGGCCGTCCTGCTCGTCGGCCTCGTCGTCCCCCTCGACACGCAGGCGCAGACCGGCGGCCTGCGCGTCGGCGCGGTCCAGGGCAACGTCCCCGGCACAGGGCTCGACGCGTTCGGTCAGCGCCAGGCCGTGCTCGACAACCACGTGGCCGGCACCCTCGCGCTGCTCGACCAGGTGGAGCCGGGTCAGCTGGACCTCGTCCTGTGGCCCGAGAACGGCACGGACATCGACCCCCAGGTCGACCAGGGTGCTGCCGGCCTGATCGACGGTGCCGCCCAGGCGGTCGGCGCGCCCATGCTCGTCGGCACGGTCGAGTACCCGCCCGAGGGCGGGCGGTACAACACCGCGGTCCTCTGGGAGCCCGGTGCCGGCGTGAGTGCCACCTACTCCAAGCAGCACCCCGCGCCGTTCGCCGAGTACATCCCCATCCGCTCGTTCGTGCGGCAGTTCTCCTCCGCGGTCGACCTGGTGACGCGGGACATGCTCCCCGGCGACAGGCCCGGCTACGTCCCGCTCGACTCCGTGCGGCTGGGGCGGACCGTCGGCATCGGCGACGTCATCTGCTTCGAGGTCGCCTACGACGGGATCGTGCGGGAGGCGGTGCGCACCGGGGGAGAGGTGCTCGTGGTGCAGACGAACAACGCGTCCTTCGGCGTCTCCGACGAGTCGACGCAGCAGCTGGCCATGTCCCGCATCCGGGCGATCGAGCACGGGCGGGCCACCGTCCAGGTCTCCACGGTGGGGGTGAGCGCGATCATCGAGCCCAACGGGGTAGTCAGCCAGCAGACCGGCCTCTTCACCGCGGAGCAGATGGTGGCTACCCTTCCTCTGCGCGACACGCTGACGCCCGCGACGAGGCTGGGCTCGTGGCCCGCATGGATCATCGACGCCCTCGCGGTGTGCGTGGTGCTCGCCGGTGCGGCCGGGGCGTACCGGGTGCGCCGCGCCGACCGGATCGAGACAGCCGTATGACCGAGTCCGCGCAGCGGGTGCTCGTCGTCGTGCCGACGTACGACGAGCGCGAGAACCTGCCGGGTGCGCTGGAGCGCCTGCGCACCCACGTCCCGCAGGCCGACGTCCTGGTGGTCGACGACGGCTCCCCGGACGGCACCGGGGAGCTGGCGGAGAAGATCGCCGAGGCGGAGGCGGCCGAGACCGCCGACGGGCGCTCGCAGCGGGTCCACGTGCTGCACCGCGCGGGCAAGCTCGGTCTGGGCACCGCGTACGTGGCGGGCTTCGGCTGGGCGCTCGAGCGGGGGTACGACGTCGTCGTCGAGATGGACGCGGACGGCTCCCACCGCGCCGAGGACCTCCCGGCCCTGCTGGCGGCGACCGACCACGCGGACCTCGTGCTCGGCTCCCGCTGGGTGCCGGGCGGGAGCGTGGTGAACTGGCCGACGAGCCGGCTCCTGCTCTCGCGCGGGGCGAACACGTACACCCGCATCGCGCTCGGCATCCCCCTGCACGACGCCACCGGTGGGTTCCGCGCCTACCGCGCCACGCTCCTGGACGACCTGACCCTGCAGGACGTCGCGTCCCAGGGCTACTGCTTCCAGGTGGACATGGCCTGGCGGGCGGTCCGGGCCGGAGCACGCGTGGTCGAGGTCCCCATCACGTTCGTGGAGCGCGAGCTCGGCCGGTCGAAGATGAGCCGCGCCATCGTCGTGGAGGCGCTGGTCAACGTCACCCGGTGGGGGATAGCAGAACGCTCCCGCCGGCTGGCGGGAGCGTTCCGTCGATCTCGGGTCTGAAGCCCTGTGGAGAAGGTCAGGCGCTGCGGCGCAGCTTGCCCGACCGCAGCAGGTCGAGGCGCTCGTCCAGGAGCTCCTGCAGCTCGCCGACCGTGCGGCGCTCCAGGAGCATGTCCCAGTGCGTGCGCGGCGGCTTGCCGGCCTTCGCCTCGGGCCGCACCCCGTCGCGGAGCAGAGCCTCCTCGCCGCAACGGCACTCCCACACCACCGGCACGTCGGCCTCGACCGAGAACGGCAGGATGATGGTGTGCCCGTTGGGGCAGTCGTAGTGAGCCTGGAGGCGGGGGGCGAACTCGACGCCGTCTTCCGTCTCCATGCTGTGGGACCCGATGCGCATGCCGCGCAGGGACCGGTTTGCCATCTGGGGAACCTCCGTGCCGATGAACGGCCGTCGAGAGTGAGAACTTCCACCGGTGTCAACGGCGGGCGACCCTCCAGTGTTCCAGGGGGACGTGAAGGTCTCGTGAACGCGGGTGGTGTGCGGGGGAGAGGCTTAGGGTTGCCCGGGTGAGCACTTCCCCGGCGCCAGTCCCCGCGCCCGCCCCACCAGCCTCTCGCACTCCGGCCGACATGTCCTTCCGACAGCTCGGGGACAGCGGCCTCGTCGTCTCCGTGGCCGGCCTGGGGTGCAACACCTTCGGCGCGACACTTGCTCCCGATGACGTCCCCGCGCTGGTCACGGCCGCGCTGGACGCCGGGATCACCTTCTTCGACTCGGCCGACGTCTACGGCGGCGTCCCGGGCCAGAGCGAGGAGCTGCTCGGCGCCGCGCTGGGGTCCCGGCGCGACGACGTGGTGATCGGCACGAAGTTCGGCATGGACACCCGCGGCCTGAACGGTGCCGACTGGGGCGTGCGGGGATCGCGTCGCTACGTGCGGCGGGCGGTGGAGGGCTCCCTGGCGCGCCTGCGCACCGACCACGTCGACCTGCTGCAGATGCACGCGCCCGACCCGGTCACCCCCATCGAGGAGACGCTCGCCGCGCTGCACGAGCTCGTGGCGGAGGGCAAGGTCCGCTACATCGGCTCGTCCAACTTCGCGGCCTGGCAGGTGGTGGACGCTGACTGGAGCGCGCGGACGGCCGGCGCGACGCCGTTCGTGTCGGCGCAGAACCGGTACAACCTGCTGGACCGCGGCGCCGAGGCGGAGCTGGTGCCGGCGCTCGAGCAGGTGGGCGTGGGGCTGATCCCGTACGTGCCGCTGGCGTCCGGGCTGCTCACCGGCAAGTACCGGCGTGGCGAGGACGCCCCCGAGGGCACGCGGCTCACCCGGATGCCCGACCGGCTGGCACGTGCCGACTTCGACCGGATCGAGGCGCTCGACGCGCTGGCCCGGGACTGGGGCATCGACCTGCCGACCCTCGCCCTCGGCGGGCTCGCGGCCCAGCCGGCCGTGGCCACGGTCATCGCCGGGGCCCGCACGCCCGACCAGCTGCGCGCGAACATCGCCTCGATCGCCTGGGAGCCGAGCCTGGAACAGCTCGCCGCCATCGACGAGGCGGCGCCGGGCCCGACGGCCTGACCTCGCCACCTCACCACTCCAGGACGCGTGCACGACGCTCGCCAACCGCCACGACCGCCCAGATCGGCACGCCGAGGTCGTCGCCGGCACCGCGCAGCGCGGGAACCCAGGACGCCTCGAACGCGCCGCGGTCACCGCCGGCCGCGCGGACCAGACCGATCACCACCGAACCACCCGGTGCGTCCGACGCCAGCACCGACGCGAGCACGGCGAGCAGCCGCTGGGCCACGTCCGGGTCTGCACGCAGCGGGACGTCCGTGACGGGCAGGACGACCGGCAGGACGTGGTCGTCGGCGTCCAGCAGGAGGAACCAGAGCGCCGGGGGTCCGGCACGCTCGGGGCCGACGAGGTCGAGCAGGACCGCGAGGGCGTCCGAGGCCGTGCGGAGCACCGCGCCCGGAGGGTCGGGCAGGTCGTCGTCGGGACCCGCGCCGTCGACCGCCCGGGGGAGGTCCTCCCACGTGTCGTCGTCCTCGTCGTCCCAGTCCTCGTCGAACCAGCCGTGATCGCCGCGCTCCGTCATGCGGGCCAGCCTCGGCCGCGACGGCGACCCGCGCGGCCCCTGGGCGCCGCGGTGTGGACGCCGGCCCGCGTCCGGCGGGCTGGGGGCGGCTCAGGCCAGGTGGGCGGTCACGGCCTCGACGACGAGCGCGTGGTCGTCGGCCTGCGGCAGCCCGGAGACCGTCACCACGCCGACGATCCCGACGTCGTGGACCCGCACCGGGAACGCGCCGCCGTGCGCCGCGAACTCCTGCAGGGGCAGGTCGTGCTGGGCGGCGAACGTGGTGCCCTTCGCCGCGGCGCGCAGACCGACGAGGTACGAGGACGCCCCGAACCGCTCGACCACCCGGACCTTGCGCTGGACCCAGCTGTCGTTGTCGGGCGTCGTGCCCGGCCGGGCCGCGTGGAACAGCTGCTGCGTCCCGCGCCGGATGTCGACGGTGACGGGCAGGTCGCGCTCCTGCGCGAGCTCGACCAGCAGGCAGCCCAGCCGCCACGCGTCGTCGTGCGTGAACGTGGCGAACACGAGGTCGTGCTCCTGCTGCTCCACCCGGGAGATCGTGGCCGCGATGTCGTCGGTGCTCATGACGTCATCGAAGCACGGGCGTCCAGGTCGGGGGCCAACCCGAAGTTCCCGTCGAACACCCGCTCGGGGTCGTAGACGCCCTTGATGCGGACGAGGCGCGCGAGCGTCTCGGGAGGGAAGGCCTCCGCCACACGGGCGGCGGACTGGTTGGTCTCGAAGCTGAGGTAGACACCGCGCAGGTGCGGCGCGAGGCGCTCCCACCAGGCGTCGACCCGGGCACGCCGGCTCCCGGGCGCCGACGCGAGGAGGGAGAAGTTCTGCGTCCGGTGCGCGTACGCGGTCGCCATCGGGTCGACGTCGTTGACGGCACCGCCCACCGCGCGCAGCTGCACCATGTCGGCGTCGCCGGCGGCCAGCAGGTCCGCCAGCAGCGCGGCCAGCTCCGGCGTGACGTGCTCGACCAGCCCGCCGCGGGTGGCGTTGTCGGTACCGCCCGTGTGCTGGCCGTGGTGCGGGGCGACGGTCGCGGCGTACGGCACCAGCTGCGCCCGCTGCTGGAGGACCGGTGCCAGCTCGAGGAAGCGCTCGAGAGCCGGCACGGCGGCGTCCGTGTCGTCGTTCGCCCACACCACGATCGCGTACCCGACCGCCGGGTCCTGGCCCCGCGCGGGCAGGAGGCTGAGGAAGCTCGTCAGCTCCCGGGGCGAGTCCTCGACCAGCTGCGCCCACGCGGCGACGAACGCCGCCGTGTCCGTCGCGTCGAAGAGGATCGACGCGTGCACGACGTTGCCCACCTCGGCGGCCTCGATCTCCACGGCGGTGAGGATGCCCATGTTGGCGCCCGCACCGCGCACCGCCCAGAACAGGTCGGGCTCGTGCTCGGCGTCGGTGCGGACCAGGCGACCGTCGGCAAGGACCAGCTCCGCGGCGACCACGTGATCGAGCGTCAGGCCGTAGGAGCGCCCCAGGAAGCCCTGGCCGCCGGCGGTGACCAGTCCGCCCACCCCGACGTCGCCGTAGTCCCCGGAGCTGATCGCGAGCCCGTGCGGGGACAGGGCCGCGGCGACGTCGCCCCACCGCGCTCCGGCGCCGATCCGCACGATCCGGCGCTCCCGGTCGATCACCTCGACGCCGTCGAGCGCGCCGACGGCGATGACGATGCCTCCGTCGTTGGTCGACCGGCCACTGATGCCGTGCCCGCCGCTGCGCACCGCGATCGGCACGCCCTGCGCGCGCGCGAACACCAGCGCCTCGCTCACCTGCCGCTCGTCCAGCGGCCGCAGGACGAGCCCGGGGGAGCCGCGGTACACGTAGGACGACCGGACGCTGCTGTACTCACGGTCGCCCGGCTCGACGGCGCGAGCGGCCAGCGCCGCCGGCAGGGCGTCGTAGTCGATCCCGTCCCGTCGCTTGGCCAGCACCGCGACCGGGCGGACCGCACCGGTGGGCGTCCCGGCCGTCGACCGGGCGGTCGCCACCGCGTCCCTGAGCGCGGGTGCCACCTCCTCGCCGAATACCGCGAGCGTGCGGGCGTCGTCGGTGCCCAGGATGAACGTGGCGACGCCGTCGTCGAGCACCAGGGGGAGCAGGTCCTCCACCCACTGCTCCGGGGGGCCCTGCAGGAAGCCGGTGCCCGTGAACGAGCCGCCGCCGAGGTTGAGCAGGCGGCGGACCTCGCGGGGGTCACGCCCGGCCGACCGCGCGGCGTCGTCGATCCGGGCGTTCCCCGCGGCCAGGTCGCCGGGCTGCAGGTACCCGAGGCTCGGCAGCCACCCGTCCGCCTTGCGCCCCACGAGGCCGAGCATCCGCGGCTTGTACGCCCCGAGCCACACGGGGATGTCGTGCGCCGGCGCAGGGCCGCGCTTCGCGCCGTCCACGTGGTGGTGCGTCCCGGGGACCCGCAGCGGGCTGCGCTCGTCGGCGTCCCAGATGCCCCGGATGATGTCCAGCGCCTCCTCCAGCGCGTCCACGCCCTGCCCCGGGGTCAGCCGCGGCTGCCCCATGGCCACGATCGCGTCCCAGAAGGCTCCCGCGCCGAGCCCCAGCGCGAAGCGACCGCCGGACAGCAGGTCGAGGCTCGCGGCGGCGCGCGCCAGGACGGCCGGTGGGCGCAGCGGTAGGTTCAGGACGTTGCCGGCGACCTGCACGCGCTCCGTGGACGCGGCGACCCAGGACAGCAGCGTCCAGGTGTCGAGGAACGCCGGCTGGTACGGGTGGTCCTGGAACGTGACCAGGTCCAGCCCGGCGCTCTCGCTGGCCCGCGCCAGGGCGACGACCTGTGCCGGATCCTTGGCGGACGGCGTGAGGAACGAGCCGAAGACGAGGTCGTGGCCGTAGTCGGGCATGGGCGTCCTCTCAGTGATTGATCCTTCAACTATACTCCCGCACGGTGCGGCGTGGCACGATCGGCGGGTGGCCCCCAGTCCCGCAGACCCCCAGCGCCTGAGCGACCTCGTGCGACTGCGTCGTGTCCGGGACCGGATCGACCGGGAGTACGCCCAGCCGCTCGACGTCGAGGCGCTCGCACGGGGTGCGCACATGTCCGCCGGGCATCTCAGTCGTGAATTCCGGCGTGCCTTCGGCGAGTCTCCGTACGCCTATCTCATGACCCGCCGCATCGAGCGTGCCATGGCTCTGCTGCGCCGTGGGGACCTCAGCGTCACGGAGGTGTGCTTCGCGGTCGGCTGCTCCTCGCTGGGGACGTTCAGCACGAGGTTCAGCGAGCTGGTCGGGATCCCGCCGAGCGTCTACCGCCGGCAGCACGGCGCCGCGACCGAGGGGATGCCCTCGTGCGTCGCCAAGCAGGTGACCAGACCGGTCAGGAATCGAGAAGCGCGCGTCCCCGCCCCGCACCTAGCGTGAGCCTCATGGACCTAGCCCTGCACTACGCCTTCCTCCCGCACGACGACCCCGACGCGGCTCTGACGTTCTACCGCGACGTCCTCGGCTTCGAGGTGCGCAACGACGTCGGGTACGAGGGCCTGCGCTGGATCACCGTGGGCCCGGCCGACCCGTCGGCGCCGGCGATCGTCCTGCACCCGCTGGCCGCGGAGCCGGGGCTCACCGACGACGAGCGCCGCACCGTCGCGGAGATGATGGCCAAGGGCAGCTACGGGGCGATCACGCTGGCCACCCGTGACCTCGACGGCGTGTTCGCGCAGCTGGAGGCCGGTGGCGCCGAGGTCGTCCAGGAGCCCACCGACCAGCCGTACGGCGTCCGCGACTGCGCCTTCCGCGACCCCGCGGGCAACCTCGTCCGCATCAACGAGCTCAGCTGAATGACCACCGACACGCGGCACCCGGCCGACAGCCACGACCTCATCCGGGTGCACGGCGCCCGCGAGAACAACCTCAAGGACATCAGCGTCGACATCCCCAAGCGGCGGCTGACGGTGTTCACCGGCGTCTCGGGCTCCGGCAAGAGCTCGTTGGTGTTCGACACGATCGCCGCGGACTCGCAGCGGCTGATCAACGAGACCTACAGCACCTTCGTGCAGGGGTTCATGCCGACCCTGGCGCGCCCGGACGTGGACATGCTCGACGGGCTGACCACGGCGATCATCGTCGACCAGGAGCGGATGGGCGCCAACCCGCGCTCCACGGTGGGCACGGCCACCGACGCCAACGCGATGCTGCGCATCCTGTTCAGCCGGCTGGGCAAGCCGTACATCGGCTCGTCGCAGGCGTTCTCCTTCAACATCGCCTCGATCAGCGGCTCCGGGGCGGTCACGTTCGAGCGCGCCGGCCGCGAGACGAAGGAGAAGCGGACCTTCACGGTGCTCGGCGGGATGTGCCCGCGCTGCGAGGGGCGTGGGGCGGTCAACGACATCGACCTCACCCAGCTCTACGACGCCGGGAAGTCCCTCAACGAGGGCGCGCTCACCATCCCCGGCTACACCATGGACGGCTGGTACGGGCGGATCTTCCGGAGCAGCGGCTTCTTCAGCCCGGACAAGCCGATCGGCCAGTTCACCAAGCGCGAGCTCGACGCCCTCCTGTACAAGGAGCCCACGAAGATCCAGGTCGAGGGCATCAACATCACGTACGAGGGCCTGATCCCGAAGCTCCAGAAGTCGTTCCTGGCCAAGGACGTCGACGCCCTCCAGCCGCACATCCGCGCCTTCGTGGAGCGTGCCGTTACCTTCACCACCTGCCCGGAGTGCGAGGGCACGCGGCTCAGCAAGGAGGCCCGGTCCTCGAAGATCCGCGGCACGAGCATCGCCGACGCCTGCGCGATGCAGATCAGCGACCTCGCCGACTGGGTCCGGGAGCTCGACGAGCCGTCCGTGGCGCCCCTGCTCACCGGCCTGCAGCTCCTGCTGGACTCCTTCACCGGGATCGGCCTGGGCTACCTGTCGCTCGACCGGGCGTCCGGCACGCTGTCCGGGGGAGAGGCGCAGCGGACCAAGATGATCCGGCACCTCGGCTCGTCGCTCACCGACGTCACGTACGTCTTCGACGAGCCGTCGATCGGCCTGCACCCGCACGACATCCAGCGGATGAATGCGCTCCTGCTGCAGCTGCGGGACAAGGGCAACACGGTGCTCGTGGTCGAGCACAAGCCGGAGATGATCACCATCGCCGACCACGTCGTCGACCTCGGCCCGGGCGCGGGCACGGCGGGCGGCACGGTGTGCTTCGAGGGCACCGTGGAGGACCTGCGGGCCAGCGGCACGCTCACCGGGCGTCACCTCGACGACCGGGCGGTCCTCAAGGACACGGTGCGCGCGCCGTCCGGCCGCCTCGAGATCCGCGGGGCCAGCGCGAACAACCTGCGGAAGGTCGACGTCGACCTCCCGCTCGGGGTGCTCGTCGTCATCACGGGCGTCGCCGGCTCCGGGAAGAGCTCCCTGGTGCACGGTTCGATCCCCGCGGGGGCCGGGGTCGTCTCGATCGACCAGGGTGCGATCCGGGGCTCGCGCCGCAGCAACCCGGCCACCTACACAGGGCTGCTCGAGCCGATCCGCAAGGCGTTCGCCAAGGCCAACGGCGTCAAGCCCGCCCTGTTCAGCGCCAACTCCGAGGGCGCGTGCCCGGCCTGCAACGGCGCCGGGGTGATCTACACCGACCTGGCGATGATGTCCGGCGTGGCGACACCGTGCGAGGTCTGCGAGGGAAAGCGCTTCCAGGCCTCGGTGCTCGAGTACCACCTGGGCGGCCGGGACATCAGTGAGGTGCTCGGGATGTCGGTGACGGAGGCTGAGGAGTTCTTCGGGGCGGGGGAGGCCCGCACGCCGGCCGCGCACGCGATCCTGAGCCGGCTGGTCGACGTCGGGCTCGGGTACATCAGCCTCGGCCAGCCGCTGCCGACGCTGTCCGGCGGCGAGCGGCAGCGCCTCAAGCTCGCCACGCACATGGGGGAGAAGGGCAGCGTGTACGTGCTCGACGAGCCCACCACGGGCCTGCACCTCGCCGACGTCGAGCACCTGCTGGGTCTGCTCGACCGGCTGGTGGACTCCGGTCGGTCGGTCATCGTGATCGAGCACCACCAGGCGGTCATGGCCCATGCCGACTGGATCATCGACCTCGGTCCCGGAGCGGGCCACGACGGCGGGCGGGTCGTGTTCGAGGGACCGCCCGCCGACCTCGTCGCGTCCCGGGCCACCCTGACCGGCCAGCATCTCGCCGCATACGTCGGCGCCTGAGAAGGGAAGAGATTATGTCAGAGACCACGAAGGCGGGGGCGTTCTCCGCCGAGGAGCGCGACGCGATGAAGGAGCGCGCCAAGGAGTCGCGGCGCTCCGGCAAGGCGGCCGAGGGCGAGAAGGACCTGCTGGCCAAGATCGCCGAGATGGACGACGCGGACCGCGTGATGGCCGAGCGCATCCACGACCTCGTCACGCGCACGGCTCCGCAGCTCGCGCCCAAGACCTGGTACGGGCAGCCGGCCTACGCCAAGGACGGCAAGGTCGTGGTGTTCTTCCAGGCGGCCTCCAAGTTCAAGACGCGCTACGCGACGCTCGGCTTCAACGAGGAGGCGAACCTCGACGACGGCACCATGTGGCCGACGGCGTTCGCTCTCACGGGCCTGTCGGGCGCGGACGAGGAACGGATCGTGGAGCTGGTGAAGAAGGCCGTCGGCTGAGCTCAGCCCTACCGCCGATAATGCACATTATGACATTACGCCAGGCGGGATCCCGCGCGCGGGGCGCTCAGGCGGAGTGGGCGCCCCGGAGCGTCAGCACGTACCGCTCCTCCGTCTGCGACGGGTCGCGCGGCCGCACCTGGCGCTCACCGGTGCGGGTGTAGCCGGCACGCACCACGAGGTCGCCGGCCGCGTGGTTGCCGTCCAGCAGCCACAGCGACACCGTGCGTGCGTTGTCACCGACGGCGGCGGTCCGCACGGCGTCGAGCAGCGACCAGCCGACACCGCAGCGGCGCACCTCCGAGGCCACCCACAGCGAGACGATGTGCCGGTCGTCCACCGGCGAGCCGGGCTCCTGCATCATCGTGACGATCCCCCGGCCGACGTCGCCGTCGTCCACGGCGATCCAGGTGGTCGACGTCCGAAGGCGCATCCGCCAGTGCGACTCCGTGAACCGCTCCTCGCGTGACAGCGACGCCCCGAAGTGGTCGGGATCCTCCCGCAGGGCGCGCAGGCGCACGCCCTGGACCAGCCGCCAGTCGTTCTCCGTCACCTGTTGGATACGCACGTGCACAGGATGCCTCACGCCGACCGTCGTAGCCGTCAGCGCTGCTCGCGCGCCGTCGGGGCGTCCGTCGGCGTCCCGCCGTGCCCGGCGGGGTCCGGCACGGACCTGGCGGCGTCGGCGATCTCCTCCTCCGGGCGAGGCGGCACCGTCTCGTCGTACTCGAGCTCGGGCACCTCAGGCACCTCGGACCCCACGGACTCCGTCACGATGGTCTCCTTCCGACGCGCTCACGGTACGGGCGGGCGGCGTGCTGCGACAGCGGGGGCGAGTCAGACGTCGATGCCCTCGCCCGGATCGAGCGAGATCGGCTCCCCCGCGCCCGCCAACCGTCCCAGCAGCCCGATGGCCATGCCCTGTCCGATGGCACTGAGCAGCGCGTCGTGGACCACCACGACGCGGCCCGGTCGCACGGACCGCACGTAGTCGACCACGTCACCCAGCTTGAGCCACGGCGCACCGATCGGCGTGCACAGGACGTCGACCTCGGCCCCGGACGGGTCGAGGTACGCGTCGCCCGGGTGCAGGACCTTCTCGATCAGGTAGCCCACGTTGTGCACGCGCGGCACGTCGGCGTGGACCAGCGCGTGCCACTCCCCCAGCACCTCGACGTCGAACCCGCCCGCGGTGAGCGTGTCGCCCGCACGGACGGCGTGCACGCGCGCCGCCGGCGCCCCCGCCGCCACCAGGGCGTCGACCACCGGCTGCGGTGCCCACACCTCGACGCCGCCCTGGACCGCCTCGACGACAGGCTCGGTGGCCACGTGGTCGGGGTGCTCGTGCGTGACCAGCACGGCGCTGACACCGTCGAGCGCCTGCGGCAGGTCCGAGAAGACCCCGGGGTCGATCACGACGCGGTCGTCCTCGCGGTCGAGTCGGATGCAGGCGTGCCCCCAGCGGGTCAGGCGGATGCTCATCCGGTCAGTCTCCCCTGACCAGCGCGAACGTGCGCGGCGTTTCGACGCCGGTCGTCCGCCCGGCTACGGTTGCGCACGTGCTGGTGCTCGGGGTGTGCAGTCTCAAGGGTGGCGTGGGCAAGACGTCGATCACCCTCGGTCTGGCGTCGGCGGCCCTCGAGCGGGGTCTGCGCACGCTGGTCGTCGACATGGACCCCCAGGGCGACAGCACCATGGCGCTCGGTGCCCGCCCGCAGTCGGGCGACGTCGCCTCGGTGCTCGACGAGCCGGGTGAGGCCACGATGGCGGCCGCGACGGTGCTGTCCACCTGGGCCGACGAAGGCCTGGACGTCCTGGCCGGGTCGGAGCGGTCCGCCGCCCACGACCGGCTGGGGCACGACGACCTCGACCGGCTCCGGTACGCGCTGTCGTGGGTGAACGGGTACGACCTGGTGCTCGTCGACTGCCCTCCGTCCCTCGGTGGGCTCACCCGGACGGGCCTGGCGGCGTGCGACCGCGCGCTCGTGGTCACGGAGCCGGGCCTGTTCGCCGTCATGGCGGTCGGTCGGGCCATGCGCACCATCGACGAGCTCCGCCGCGGACCCGCCCCCGCGCTGCAGCCCCTCGGGATCGTCGTCAACCGGGTGCGGGCGCGCTCGATCGAGCAGGCGTTCCGCCTGGAGGAGCTCCAGACGCTCTACGGCCCGCTGGTGCTCACTCCCCCGGTGCCGGAACGCGCGGCGCTCCAGCAGGCCCAGGGCGCGGCCCAGCCGGTGCACACGTGGCCCGGCGCGGCGGCCGCCGAGCTGGCGCGCACGTTCGACGCCCTGCTCGACCGCGCGCTGCGGGCGCCTCGCCACTGAGACGACGAGAGCGGCCACCCGTGGAGGGCGACCGCTCGTCTGCGTGCGGGTGTCAGCCGGCGGTGCGGGCCTGGCGTCGCAGCGCGAGCTCGTCGTGAGCCGAGTGGACCGACGGCTGGGCGAGGATCTCGTCGTCGTCCTCGGCGCGCTCGGTGGGCAGTGCGGCGAGCGTGCCCTCGACCTCGCGCCAGACGCGGCCGACGGCGATGCCGAACACGCCCTGACCGCCCTGCACCAGGTCGATGACCTCGTCGGCGGACGTGCACTCGTACACGCTCGCGCCGTCGGACATCAGCGTGATCTGGGCGAGGTCGTCGACGCCGCGCTCCCGCAGGTGGCTGACCGCGGTGCGGATCTGCTGCAGCGAGACGCCCGTGTCCAGCAGCCGCTTGACCACCTTGAGCACGAGGATGTCCCGGAAGCTGTAGAGCCGCTGCGTGCCGGACCCGGTGGCCGGTCGGATGGACGGCTCCACCAGGCCGGTGCGTGCCCAGTAGTCGAGCTGGCGGTACGTGATGCCGGCGGCGCGGCACGCGGTGGGACCGCGGTAGCCGGTGGCGGTGTCGAGGTCGGGGAGGTCGTCGTCGAACAGCATGCCCTGAGCGCGCTGGGGCACTGCCCCGCTGACGCTCTCGGCACTGTCGTTGCTGGTCACGAATCCTCCACTCGTCGCACCGGTCGGCGGACATCTCCTCCGGCTGCTTGCCAGACTAGGCCCGCGATGCTCCCGACGCCATGACGCCCCGCCGGGCGTGTCGCCGCGGGCGAGTCTCACCTTCAACCTGAACGCGAAGGTGTGGGACTAACGGCCCTCCGCACCGCCCTCGTCGTCCGGCTCCGCCCCCGTGCTGAAGTCCTCGGGCGTGACCAGGTCGAGGAACCGCCGGAACCGCTCGAGATCCTGCTCGGACGTCGTGGTCCGCACCTCGACGCCCGCCACCGCGACGACCTCGGCCGAGCACAGGACCGGACAGCCGAAGCGCAGCGCCAGCGCGATCGCGTCGGAGGCGCGCGAGTCGACACGCGGTCCCGTGCGGAGCACCAGCGCGGCGTGGAACACCCCGTCCTCCAGCCGGGTGATCTCGACCCGGGTCAGGCCCGACCCGGCGGCGATGAGGACGTCGCGCAGGAGGTCGTGCGTCATGGGGCGCGGGGGGACGATGCCCGCCTGGGCGGACGCGATGGCGCTCGCCTCCGAGGGACCGATCAGGATGGGCACGAGGAGCTCCGAGTCGGGGTCCAGGAGCAGCACGACGATCTCGTCGTCGGCCAGGTGCTGACGCACCCCGACGACCTCGACCGGCACCAGCTCGGCGTCCTCCCCCATGGCGCCCACGCTACGACGCTCACGGCGATCCGGCTCCCCCCGTGGGCACCCCGGTGTGTCTCGAGGTGGCTACGGGGTGAGGTCGGCGACGGCGGCGCGCACGAGCGCGGTGTGCATCTGCGTGCACAGCTCCCCCACCTCGGCCGCGAGGGTGCCCGCCCGGGCCCGCGAGGAGGCGCTGCGCTGACCGCGCCACGGAGCGACGACCTGCTCGACGAGGTCCGCCTGCCGGTCGGCCGACGTGCGGAACTGGCGGAGGTGGCGCGCGTCGATGCCGTGCTCGGCCAGCGCGGACGCGGCCACGACGACCTCGCGTGCCCACAGGTCGAACGACCCAGTCCGGTGCGCGCGCAGGACCCCCGCGGCGACCAGCTCCTCGACGAAGGCGGCGTCGACGCCCGACTCGCGCGCGAGCGACTCGAGGGTCAGTCGCGTGCCGGCGGTCTCCCGGACGCCGTCGCGCGTCGCGAGGCGCGCCCGCGGAGCCGGCTCGTCCTCCGCACCGGCGTCGAGGGCAGCCAGGCGGTCGCCGATGACCTTGAGCGGCATGTACCGGTCACGCTGCTGGCGCAGGACGAACCGCAGTCGCTCGATGTCCGCCGGGGAGTACTGCCGGTACCCGGCGGCCGTCCGCACCGGCTCGACCAGCCCCTGCTCCTCGAGGAAGCGGAGCTTGGAGGTGGTGACCGCCGGGAACTCGATCTGCAGCGCGGCCAGCACGTCGGAGATGCGCATCGACGCGCGCCGCGAGATGCCGCGGGGCCACGGTTCGTGCTGGCCGTCCGGCGCGGCCTCGGGCTGTACCTCGGAGCGCTGCGCGCGCCCGCTGCTCACGTGCCGCTCACCCGTGAACGGCCGGTCACGCGCCGGCCGTGTCGCGGTGCGGGCTGGGGTGGAACGTCATGCGGTACTTGCCGATCTGCACCTCGTCGCCGGCCCGGAGGACCGACTGGTCGATGCGCGAGCGGTTCACGTAGGTGCCGTTGAGCGAGCCGATGTCCCGGACCACGAACGTCTGCCCGTCGCGGACGAACTCCGCGTGCTTGCGGGACACCGTCACGTCGTCCAGGAAGATGTCGGCGGCCGTCGACCGACCGGCGACCGTCCGCTCCGCGTCGAGCAGGAACCGCGCACCCGCGCTCGGCCCGCGCTGCATGACCAGCAGTGCCGAGGTCGGCGGCAGCGCGTGCACCGCTGCGACCTCGTCCGGGGTCAGCCCGACGGGCGCAGAGGCCTCGATCTCGACCGGCTCGATGGCTCCGAAGCTCATCGTGGTGTCGGGTCCGCCTGCGGGACGTCCGACCTGCGGGTCCTCGCCGCTCATGCCACCTCCCGGGCCCGTCTGTCACGTCGACCACCGGCGTTCCTCGGGGTCAGGCACACCCTATGCGGAGCGAGCGGGTCGGCGCAGCACGTGCCACCTGCGTCGCGCACCACGTCCTGTGCCCGTCGGCGCAGATGCGGATCAATCGCCCTGCGGCGGGACGGGCGTCGCGTACACGGGGTCGGGCACCACGCGGATGGCGTCGACCACGAGCTCGTCGGCCGGCTCCACGGTCCCCTTGCCCCCGTTGTTGCGCACCTGGGCCATCGCTCCTCCGGGGATCTGCAGGGCGGGCGCGATGATGTCGGGGTCCCCGATGGCGATCCAGCGGTACGGAGAGACCAGCTCGACGCCGTCGAGGACCACCGCACCGCCGGACCCCGTGAAGGCGCTGCTCGCCGTGACGCGCTGGTCGTTGAGCTGGATGGCCTCCGCACCCGCGTTGCGCATCTCCTCGAGCATGTTGAGCATGGTGATCGGCTTGATGTAGCCCTCGGGCTCGGTGAGCGTGACCACGACACCCGGACCTTCGGCCGGCAGGCGGCCGGTGAGGATCCCCTGCGTCTCGGCCTGGCGACGCAGCGCGTCGAGCGCAGCCTGGCGCCGGTCCGAGCCGGACAGCAGGTCGTCGCGCTCGCGTGCCAGGTCGGCCGACTCACGCGCGAGGGCGTCGCCACGGTTCGTGGTCTCGTCCAGGATGCGCACCAGGTCCCCCTGCCGCATGCCGCCCAGGTCCGCCTCCCCCGACTGCCGCACCTGCGCCACCAGGGCGAAGCCGAGGACCGCGCAGAGCAGCCCCGCGACCAGCTGCGCCCGGTTGGCACGCGGTGTCAGCGCGCGTCCCAGCATCGCCCACCCGCTCGGCGGCACCGCGGGGGCCGCGGGCTCGTGCGCGGGCGGCTGCTCGAGGTCGGCGGGGTCGTCGTCCTCGACGGTGTCGGTCGGCGCTGAGCGGGATTCGTCCGGCGGGTCCTGGTCTACCGGAGGATCGGGGTCGAGGTCGGCCGGCTTGGCCGCAGGCACCACGTCGGGCTCCGCAGGCTCGACCGGGGTCGCGTCGTCGGGCTCCTCCGGCGGCAGCGGGTCGGGATCCTCCGGCACGACCGGAGGAAGGGAGTTGGGCTCCCCCCGCGCGTCCGGCACTGGGCCTGCCGCCTCCGAGGAGACGGGGGTGCTCTCCTCGCGGTCGTCCTGTGGCTGGTGCACGCTCACGCCTTGAACAGGTGACGACGGATCGACGCCGCGTTGGAGAAGATCCGGATGCCGAGCACGACGACGACAGCCGTGGACAGCTGCGTGCCGACGCCCAGCTGGTCACCCAGGAAGACGATCAGCGCGGCGACCACCACGTTGGACAGGAACGAGATGAGGAACACGCGGTCGTCGAAGATCCCGTCGAGCAGGGCGCGCAGACCCCCGAACAGGGCGTCGAGCGCCGCCACGACGGCGATGGGGAGATAGGGCTGGAGCTCCAGCGGGACGGTGGGCTGCAGGAGCAGACCGCCGACGACGCCGATGACCAGACCGATGACTGCGATCACGTGCCGTCCCTCCGTGTCGGACCTGCAGACCCTGCCACACCGGTGTCCGGTGACGCACCCTTCGCCGCACCCGCCTCGGCGTCCGTCGGAGCCGATGACGACTCCGGCACCCGGGCCGAGCGCAGCGTGACCAGTCCCGTGCCGGGCAGCTCCAGCATGGTCTGCGACGTCACCTGGACGCCGATGCCGAACGTCGTCCGCAGCGTCGCCAGGTGCTGGCCCGCCGTGGCGCGCGCCAGCTCGGTCTGCATGTGGACGGCGTCCCCGACGGCCTGCACGGTGTAGGGGCTGCTCAGGGCGACCAGGTCGACCAGCACGGCCGCGCCGGCGCTGCGGATGGCGGTCATCGCGGTGAGCCGCTGGCCGTTGACGGCGATCGCCTCCGCGCCCGCGGCCCACAGGCCGTTCACCACTACCTGCAGGTCGACGTCCTGCACCCGCCGCTCGGGGTCCTCGGTGTCGTCGCTGTCGGTCGGTGCGTCGGTGAGCACCAGGCGCAGGCCGGGACCGGTCAGGGGCATGACCCCGGCCTGGACGGCGTCGGCCTCGATCTGGTCCCGCACCGGCGCGCCCTCGTCGCCCAGGAGCTCCTCCTGCAGCGCGGCGATCTCCTCCGTCATGGTGGTGATCTCCGCCTGCAGCGCATCGGCCTCGGCGCTGCGCTCCTCGATCTGGGACTCGAGCAGCTGACGCGCGGCGAGCACGGAGCCGGCGGGCTGCCGCAGCGCCAGGGACGCCGCCGTGGCGCCCAGCCCCAGCCCCATCGCCAGGACCAGCATGCCGGCGGTGGACCGGCGCGCGCGGCGCGGTGCGGTGCCCTGGTCGCGGCGCGCAGCGGCCTCGGCGTAGCCGGGGTCGAGCGGGCGCCGGTAGACCTCGGTCAGCAGCGTCATCGACGCGTCCGGGGTACGGGGCGGCTCCGTGGGGCCGTGCCTCCGGCTCATGCGCGGTCCGCGTCGTCACGCAGCAGGTGGCGCGCCTGGGCGAGGTACACCACCGCGGAGAACCAGTAGAGGGCGACACCCCACAGTGCGAACGCCCACCCCGCCACGCCGGCGACCGCGCCCACCCACGAGTCCCACTGCGCGAGCAGCAGGAGCGGGAACGCGTAGAGCAGGGCGAAGGTGCCCGCCTTCCCGGCCAGGTGCACCGGCAGCGGGGCGTACCCCGCACGGGCCAGCACGACGAGCATGACGGCGAGCACCACGTCGCGGAGCCCGAGGATTGCCAGGAGCCACCAGGGCACGATGTCCCGCCAGGCGAGGGCGACGAGGGTGACGATGATGAAGAGGCGGTCGGCCGCCGGGTCGAGCAGCTGCCCGACGCGCGAGACCTGACCCAGGCGGCGAGCGAGCACGCCGTCGAGCCAGTCGCTGGCGCCCGACACCGCGAGGACGCCGAGGGCCCACCCGTCCTGCTCGCGGGCCAGGAGGAGGGCGAACACGGGGACCATCAGGAGGCGGGCGAGGCTGATGGCGTTCGGGACGGTCAGCACCCGCGAGGAGACGACGTCGTTGCTCGTCACTGCCTCCCCCGTCACCGTCTGTCCTGGCGGCGCCGATCCTATGCGGCGCGCGGACCGGCCCGCGACGACGGCGCGCGCTGCGGTGCACCACGTCACGGGCGGTGCGACAGTTCTGGCATGGAGCACCGCAACGATCCTGACGTGATCACGCGCCTGCTGACCACGCCCGGGCGCTGGGCGGTGGTCGGGCTGTCGACGAACACCAGCCGTGCGGCCTACGGGGTGGCCCGGTACCTGCAGACCCACGGGCACGAGATCGTCCCCGTGCACCCTCGGGCCGAGCCCGTGCACGGCGCCGCCGGGGTGCGCACGCTCGCGGACGTCGACGGCGGGATCGACGTGGTCGACGTCTTCGTCAACAGCCGCTTGTGCGGGGAGGTGGTCGACCAGGCGATCGCCGTCGGCGCCCGTGCGGTGTGGTTGCAGCTGGGGGTGGTCGACGAGGCCGCCGCGGAGCGGGCGCGGGCGGCCGGCCTCGACGTCGTGATGGACACCTGCCCGGCCATCGAGGGCCCCCGCCGCGGCCTGTGACAGCCCTGCGACCCTTGTGCGCGACGTCACCCACGGCCCCAGTGCCGTGGCGCACACCCGCCCGCTAGACTGGTCCACGAATCTGGAGTTCGTCGCGTCCCCCTTCGAGGCGTCGCCACCACCGCTCAGCCGGTCGGGGCCCGCCTCGCGTCGTGTGGTCTAGGCATCGCGTGAGCGGTTGCCACTGGGTGGTCCGGGGCTGCGACCCGCTGTTCGCCGTCCCGGTGCACGGTTCAGGGCTCCGCCCCGCGATGATCGGTTCCCCATTTCATGAGCTCTGCCCTGCCCGCTGTGCCCTCTGACGTCCCCGCGGACGCCACGTTCGCCGATCTCGGCCTGCCGCCCGCCCTCGACGCCGCGATCGCCGACCTCGGCTTCACAATCCCCTCCGCCATCCAGCTGCAGGCCGTCCCGGCCCTGCTGAGCGGTCGCGACATCATCGGTGTCGCCCAGACCGGCACGGGCAAGACCGCCGCGTTCGGCCTGCCGCTGCTGGCCGCGATCGACTACGACCTGCCGGCTGTCCAGGCCATCGTGCTGACCCCGACCCGTGAGCTGGCCATGCAGGTCGCCGACGCCATCCAGTCGTTCGCCACCCACCTGCCGGGCCTGAACGTGCTCGCCGTCTACGGCGGCTCCCCGTTCCTGCCCCAGCAGCGCGCGCTCGCCCGTGGCGCCCAGGTGGTCGTCGGCACCCCCGGCCGCGTGCTCGACCACCTCGAGCGCCGCACGCTGAAGCTGGACCAGGTCCGCTTCCTCGTGCTCGACGAGGCCGACGAGATGCTGCGCATGGGCTTCGCGGAGGACGTCGACAAGGTCCTGTCCGCCGCCCCGCGCGAGCGCCAGGTCGCCCTGTTCTCCGCGACGATGCCGCCGCCCATCCGCCGCGTCGCCGAGGCGCACCTCACGCGCCCGGTGGAGATCACGGTCTCCCGCCAGGCCTCGACGGTCACGAGCGTCCGCCAGACGTACGCCGTCGTCCCCCACCGCCACAAGACGGGCGCCCTCGCCCGGGTGCTCGCCGTGTCGGAGGCGGACGCCGCCATCGTCTTCGTGCGCACCCGCGGTGCCGCCGAGGAGGTCGGCAGCGCGCTGATCGAGAAGGGCATCTCCGCCGCGTACATCTCGGGTGACGTCGCGCAGACGGAGCGCGAGAAGATCGTCGACCGTCTGCGCACCGGGGCGCTCGACGTCCTCGTGGCCACCGACGTCGCCGCGCGCGGGCTCGACGTCGACCGCATCGGCCTGGTCGTCAACTTCGACGTGCCGCGCGAGCCGGAGATCTACGTCCACCGCATCGGGCGGACGGGTCGCGCCGGCCGCGAGGGCGAGGCGCTGTCGTTCGTCACCCCCGCCGAGCAGTCGCGCCTGCGGCAGATCGAGCGCACCACGCGCCAGTCGCTCGAGCAGGTGAACATCCCGACCCCCGCCGAGGTGTCCGCGCACCGCGTGCAGGCCCTGCTCGCCCGCACAGGTGCTCGCGCCGAGCTCGACCGCCTGGACCTGTACCGCGAGGCCATCGCCGTGCACCTGGCACAGAACCCCGACGTGGACCCGTTCGAGCTGCTCGCCGCGCTGACCGCGCTGGCGGTCGGTGACGAGGGCCCCGTGGCCGTCCAGGGTGACGACCTCGACGACGCCCTCTCCCGCGCCCACCTCACCGGTGGCGGTCGGGAGCGCGACGGCGAGCGGAGCTACGACCGTCCGGAGCGTGGCGAGCGCCGCCGGGCCGACACGCACATCGCCGGGGGCTCGCCGCGCTGGCGCGTCGCCGTCGGTCACCGCGACGGTCTCCAGCCGGGCGCCCTCGTGGGCGCGCTCACCGGTGAGGGCGGCCTGACCGGCAAGGACGTCGGCAAGATCGACATCTTCGGCAGCTTCGCGCTGGTCGACATCCCCGCCGGCCTGTCCGCCGACGTGATCGACCGGCTCGCCCGCACGCGGGTGGCCGGACGCCCGCTGCGCATCCGGCTCGACGCCGGACCGCGTCCGGGTCACGGCGCCTCGCGCCCGACGCACGGACCGGCCCGCGGCCGCAGCTGACCGCAGGCACCACGCGCCCCTGTCTCCCGCCGGGAGGCAGGGGCGTCGTGCTACCGCAGGACGGAGCCGGGCCGCGACTCGGGCCGGCCCTGCCGCGACGCGCCACGCAGCAGGGTGATGTCGGCCTCGCGGAGCACCTCCGCGACGTCACGGAACCCGCGGATGCTGCCGAGGACGCCGACCGCCACCCGGGAGCCCAGCTCCTGGCGCAGCTGGTCGAGCAGGAGCGAGAGGCGGCTGGGCACCCCGCCGGGGCCGACGTCGTCGAGCAGCACGACGAAGTCGTCCTCCGCGATGCGCGCGGGCGTGTCCCCCTCGCGCAGCGGGCGCCGCAGCCGCCGGACCAGCTCCCGGTGCAGGTCCAGCCGCGCGTCACCGTCGCCGTCCGGTCGCCCCTGGGTCGGGACCGAGGCGCCGTCGAGCACGCGGACCAGGGCGAGCGCGCAGTCGTAGCCGGGCGACCGGCGCGTCCGCAGCACCGCGGCGCCCAGGCGGTCCAGGAAGAGCAGCCGGTTGACCAGGCCGGTCTCCGGGTCCCGCAGCGCGTCCCGCTGCAGCGCCATCTCCTGCTCCTTGCGCTCGGTCACGTCCACCAGCGCACCCACCAGGCGCGCCGGGCAGCCCGCGTCGTCCAGCACGGTCACCGCCCGGCAGAGCATCCAGCGGTAGTCGCCCGACGACGTGCGGACGCGGTGCTCGAGCTCCAGCGGCGACCCGGCGCCGGCCAGCTGCGAGGCGATGGCCGCGGACAGCTCGTCGCGGTCCGCGGGGTGCACGCGCTCGAGCCACTCCCCCGGCGAGTCGCCGATCACGTCGTCGTCGTACCCCAGGGTCTGCTTCCACCGCGGCGAGTAGTACACCGTGCCCGCTGAGACGTCCCAGTCCCACGTGCCGTCGTGCGCGGCCATGGAGGCGAGCGCGTACCGCTCCTCGCTGGCCCGCACGGTGTCCGCCAACGACCGCTCCCGCGCGGCTGCCTGCTCCAGGGCCCGGCGCTGCTCGCGCAGGTTGGCCAACAGGCGCTCCTGGTCGAGCGCGACCGCGAGCAGCGCGGCCCAATGGTTGAACCGGTCCCGCGCGCTCGTCGCGCGCGTCTCCACCGTGCCGTCGATCGCCAGGAGTCCCCAGTCGCTGCCGCCGAAGGTCACGGGCACGACGAACGTCAGCTCGTTGGACCCGACGGTCCCCGCGCGCGTCAGCGCCGTCGGCGGGAACTGGCTGGCCGTCGTGCGGACCCCGACGAGGCGCGACAGGGTGCCCGACGTGTCGTGCACGCCGACGATCTCCATCTCCCGGTCGCCCGGCCCGCGGTCGGCGCCGAGCCAGAGCCCGAGGCACGCGTGCCCCCGCACGCCCCGCGGCAGCCAGCCGAGGGCTCTGGGGCTGGCACCGTCGCCGCGCAGGAGGTCCATGTCCACCTCGTACTGGTCGACGATCGTGCGCTCCAGCTGCCCGCTGCGGGCCATCATCGCGCGGGTGCACCCCCGCGTGAGCGCCAGGAGCACCTCCGTGACGGACCGTCGGACCGCCAGCTCGTGCTCGGGCCGAGAGAGCGCTTCCACCACGTCGACCTCGACCCCGCGCAGGCAGGTGACCAGCTGCTCGAGCGCTTCGGGATGGGGCTGCATCGCAGCCGTGACGTCGGCCAGGCGGGCCATCGCGGCGGTGCTGGGGCCGGTCCCGCGCTCGGCGGCCGTCTCGAGGGGCTCGACCACGGCGTGCCACCACGTCTCGCGCGGCGCCACGCCGGTCCGGCG
>NZ_CAURTV010000051.1:0-24192 GCF_963527515.1 uncultured Cellulomonas sp.
GTGTCCGGCAACGGCGGCCCCGACGCCGACGCCGCGCTCGCCGGCGTGCGCGCGGCGCTCGCCGACGACCTGGACACCCCCGCAGCGCTCGCGCTGATCGACGCGTGGTCGGACCTGTCGCTGGCCGGCACCGCCGACCCGGTGGAGGGCGCCCCCGGCGTCATCAGCCGCACCCTGGACGCCCTGCTGGGCATCCGCCTGTGACGGAGGCTCAGCCGCCCGTGCCCTTGTCGCGGCGGCGCAGGTAGCGCTCGAACTCCTGGGCGATCGCCTCGCCGCTGGCCTCCGGGAGGTCGGCCGTGTCCTTGGCCTCCTCGAGCTGGTGCACGTACTCGCCGATCTCCGCGTCCTCCGAGGCCAGCTCGTCGACGCCGTGCTGCCACGCCGCCGAGTCGTCGGGCAGCTCGCCCAGGGCGATCGGCTCGCCGAGCAGCTGCTCGATGCGGTGCAGGATGGCCAGCGTCGCCTTGGGCGACGGCGGGTGCGCGACGTAGTGCGGGACCGCCGCCCACAGGGACATGGAACGCATCCCGCGCGCGGCCGCCTCGTGCTGCAGGACGCCGACGATGCCGGTCGGACCCTCGTAGGTGTTGGGCTCGAGGTGGAAGAGGTCCCGGACGCTCGCGTCGTCGCTGGTCGTGTTCACGGGGATGGGGCGCGTGTGGGGGACGTCCGCCAGCAGCGCGCCGACGGTGACCACGGTGTCGACGCCGAGCCCCGCGGCGATGTCCAGCAGCTCGGTGCAGTACCGGCGCCACCGCATGGAGGGCTCGATGCCGTGCACCAGCACCACCCGGCGGCCGGTGGCCGGGGCGGTCGCGACGGCGACGGCGGTGGTGGGCCACGTGATCTCGCGTCGGCCGTCCGGTCCGGGACCGACCACCGGCCGGTTCACCTGGAAGTCGTGGTACTCCTCCGGGTCCAGCTCGTCCACCTGCTCGGCGTCCCAGACCTCGTGCAGGTGCTCGAGGGCCTGGGTGGCGGCCGACCCGGCGTCGTTCCACCCCTCGAACGCCGCGAGCAGCACGGTCTCGCGGACAGGGAGGTCGGCCGACGGGGTGTCGCTCATCAGGCCAGACTAGAGCGAGCCGGACCGACGACCACCGACGGGCGTTCCCGCGCGTCGCAGGCCGCTGTGCAGCGCTCGTACGATGGACCGATGCCTCGCCACCTCGCCGACCTCGTCCTGCCCTCCGCCGTCCTGTGGGACATGGACGGGACGCTGCTGGACACCGAGCCGCACTGGATGCGCGCCGAGACCGAGCTGGTCGAGGCGCACGGCGGCGTCTGGACCTACGAGGACGGCCTGTCCCTCGTGGGCAACCCGATGCTGGTGTCCGCGGTGCGGCTGCAGGAGCACGGGGTCGTCCTCGCGCCCGACGAGATCGTCGACTTCCTCAACACGCGTGTCGGCGCGGCCGTCGCCGCCGAGATCCCGTGGCAGCCGGGTGCCGAGCAGGTGCTCGCGGACCTGCGGGCCGCCGGGGTGCCGATGGCGCTGGTCACCTCGTCCTACCGGAGCCTGGCCGAGCCGTTCGCCGCCGCCGCCGGCGTGTTCGACGTGGTGGTGAGCGGCGACGAGGTGGCGCGACCCAAGCCCGACCCCGAGCCGTACCTGACCGCGGCACGGCTGCTCGGCGTCGACATCGGCGACTGCGTCGCCGTCGAGGACTCGGGCGCCGGCATCGCGTCAGCCGTCGCGTCCGGCGCCCGCGCGGTGGCCATCGAGGTCATGCAGCCGATCGCCGCGCGGCCCGGCCTCAGCCGCGTCGCATCGCTGGCCGACCTCACGCTGCCCGCCCTCGCCCGCATCGTCCGCGGTGAGGTGCTCGACCTGCGCCGGGCCAGCTGACGGTTCAGGCCGCCGTCGGGACCACGCCGATCGACCGCTCGACCGCACCCTCCGGGATCTGCGGGGGGGTGCCGCCGAACGCCGGGCAGATCGCCTTGAACGAGCACCACTCGCAGAGCTTCGAGGTGCGCGGCCGCCAGTCGCCCGACCGCGCCGCGGCCTCGATGCCCGCCCAGATGGAGCGCACCCGCGCCTCGATGGTGGCCATCTCGGGCTCCGTCGGCTCGTGCGTGAGCACCACGCCGTCACCGAGGTACTCGAGCTGCAGGCGCTTGGGCAGCACCCCGCGCGTGCGCCAGATGACGTAGGCGTAGAAGCGCATCTGGAACAGCGCGGAGCTCTCGAACCCGGCGCGCGGCGACCGGCCGGTCTTGTAGTCGACGACGCGGACCCAGCCGTTGGGTGCCACGTCGACCCGGTCGACGATGCCGCGCAGCTGCGGTCCGCCCTCGTCCAGCTCGGTCGAGACGAGCAGCTCGCGCTCGCGCGGCTCGATCCGGGTGGGGTCCTCGAGCGTGAAGTACGTCGCGAGGAGCGCCTCCGCGCTGATGAGCCACTCGGCGAGCTCGGCCGGCTCGGCGAACAGCTCGCCCACCTGCGGCGAGCGCTCCAGGAGCGCGGCCCACTGGTCGGGGAGCAGCCCGTGCGCGGCGGCGAGCGTGCGCTCCGTGGCGGGCAGGTCGAACAGGTGCTCCAGGACGGCATGCACCAGCGTCCCGCGGGCCGCCGCGGGGCTGGGCGGCTCCGGCAGCCGGTCGATCACGCGGAACCGGAACAGCTGCGGGCACTGCAGGAAGTCGTTGGCCCGCGACGGGGACAGCCCCGGCCGGGACGGCGGGCGCACGCTCGCGGCCTCCTCGACCGCGACCTCGACCGCGGTCTCCACGGCGTCGTCGACCGAGGCCTCCGCGTCGGCCGCGGGGGTGGGGGACGTCTCGTCGAGGTGCTGCACCGTCACCCCTCGAGCGTAGGCGGGGCTACCCACACCGGCGGTCACCGACCCACCCGCGGCACCTACTCTGGACCGGTGAGCACCCCTCGACCCCCCGCACGACGGTCCTCCGGCTGGGTGATCGGTCGCGTCGCCGGTGCCCCGATCATCCTGGCGCCGAGCTGGCTGATCGCCGCGGTGGTCCTGACCCTGATTTTCGCGCCGACGGTGCGCGCCCGCGCCGGGGACCTCGGCGGGCTCGTCTACGTCGTCGCGCTCGGGTTCGTCGTCCTGCTGTTCGCCTCCGTGCTGGTCCATGAGCTCGCGCACGGGTTCATGGCGCGCGCCCGCGGGCAGCAGCCGCGCGAGTTCGTCCTCACGCTCTGGGGCGGGCACACCGCGTTCGGCGGCGCGACGCCGACGCCGGGCAGCAGCGCGCTCATCGCCGTGGTGGGACCGGTGGCCAACCTGGTGCTCGCCGCCGGGTTCCTCGCGCTCGCGCAGGGCACGGACTCGAGCAGCCTGGTCGGGCTGCTCCTGTGGTCGGGCTGCCTCGCCAACGCGTTCGTCGGGCTCTTCAACCTCGTCCCCGGCCTGCCGCTCGACGGCGGGTACCTGCTCGAGGCGGCCGTCTGGGCGGTGACCAAGAACCGGCACACCGGCACGGTCGCTGCCGGGTGGGTGGGCCGGGTCGTCGCGGTCGGCGTGTTCGTCTGGGCGCTCGTCCGGCCGCTGGCGTCCGGTCGGCAGCCCGAGCTGTACGACGTCGTCTGGGCCGCCCTCGTCGGGGCGTTCCTCTGGTCCGGGGCGTCCGCCGCGGTGCGCGGCGGACGCACGCAGAAGGCCGTCGGCCTGCTCACCGTCGGCTCGGTGGGCCGCCCGGCGATCGGCGTCGGGCACAGCGAGTCGATCGCGCACGCCGGTGCGCTCGCGGCCGCGGCCGGCGCGCAGGAGGTCGTCATCCTGTCGCCGGACGGCCGACCGGCGGCCTACGTGGACCGTGCGGCGGCCGCCTCGGTGCCCCCGGACGCCGCGGGCACCACGCCGGTCACCGCGGTCGCCGTCCCGCTGCCCGGCGGTGCCCAGGTCGACGGGCTCCTCACCGGGCAGGCCCTGGTGGCCGCCGTGGGACGGGCCACCGAGCACTCGCCCGTGGTGGTGGCCCTCGTCGACGGCCGCGTGGTCGGGCTGATCCGCGCGATGGACGTCGTCGCCGCGATCCGCTCCTAGACTCGGGCACCGTGAACCCCGACCAGACGTCCACCGGGGCCGCGCAGCGTCGCGGCCTCTTCCGTGCGGGCGACCGCGTGCAGCTCACCGACCCGCGAGGGCGGCTGCACACGATCACGCTCGCCGAGGGCGCCTCGTTCCACACGCACCGCGGCTACCTCAGCCACGACCTGCTCCTCGACGCGCCCGAGGGCTCGGTGGTCCGCAACACCGCCGGCATCGAGTACCTGGCCGTGCGCCCGCTGCTCGCCGACTACGTGCTGTCCATGCCGCGCGGCGCCGCGGTCGTCTACCCCAAGGACTCCGGGCAGATCGTCGCCATGGCGGACATCTACCCGGGCGCGCGCGTCATCGAGGCCGGGGTGGGCTCGGGCGCGCTGACCATGTCGCTGCTGCGCGCGGTCGGCGACGCGG
This sequence comes from uncultured Cellulomonas sp., assembly GCF_963527515.1. Lineage (NCBI taxonomy): Bacteria > Bacillati > Actinomycetota > Actinomycetes > Micrococcales > Cellulomonadaceae > Cellulomonas > uncultured Cellulomonas sp. The sequence goes on from NZ_CAURTV010000051.1 coordinate 4,428, forward strand.
GCTCGCTGCACTCGATCGAGCGGCGCGAGGACTTCGCGGCGATCGCCCGCGGCAACGTCGAGGGCTTCTTCGGCGGGCCGCACCCGGCGTGGCAGCTGTCCGTCGGCGACCTCTCGGACGTCCTGCCCACCGTGGCGGAGCCCGGCAGCATCGACCGCGTCGTGCTGGACATGCTCGCTCCCTGGGAGAACCTCGACGCGGTCGCCGACGCCCTCGCGCCGGGCGGCGTGTTCATCTCCTACGTCGCGACCACCACCCAGCTGTCCCGGCTGGCCGAGGACATCCGCAGCGACGGCCGGTACACCGAGCCGGAGGCGTGGGAGTCGATGGTGCGCGGCTGGCACCTCGAGGGCCTGGCCGTGCGCCCGCAGCACCGGATGATCGGGCACACCGGCTTCCTGCTCACCACGCGCCGGCTCGCCGACGGCGTCGAGGCGCCGCAGCGTCGGCGCCGGCCCGCCAAGGGCGCCTACCCCGTGGCCCCCGACGGGGCCCCCGCCGTCGACGACTCCGAGCTCTGGTCGCCGGAGGCGATGGGCGAGCGGCTGGTCTCGGACAAGAAGCTGCGCCGGGCGCGCCGCGACGTCGGCCAGGCGCCCACCACCTGAGAAGCTCCGCGCGCGTCGGGCTCCGTGTGTTGACACTGGTGGTTAGGGTCGTCGGACCAGCAGGCACAGAGCCGTGCACGGCGGGGACGGAACAGCGACCACGCGCGACGGAACGGAGGCCGACGAGATGACCGATCCGGCAGCCCCTGGGCGGGACCTGCACCGCGAGCTGACGGTGCTCGCGGCCAAGAACGAGCGGCTCAGCGACGCCCTCGTGGCCGCCCGCGAGCAGATCCTCGACCTCAGGCGGCAGGTGGACGACCTGGCGAAGCCGCCCGGCACCTACGCGACCTTCCTGGCCTCGCGCGCCGACGGCACCGTGGACATCGTGTCGGCAGGACGCAAGATGCACGTCGGCGCCAGTCCCACCCTCGACGTCTCCCGCCTGCGTCCCGGTCAGGAGGTCATGCTCAACGAGGCCCTCACCGTGGTCGAGGCCGGCGGCTACGAGGAGGTCGGCGAGCTCGTCACGGTCAAGGAGCTGCTCGGCACGGACCGCGCCCTGGTGGTCGGCCGCGGTGACGAGGAGCGCGTCGTGCGCTTCGCGGGACAGGTCCGCGACGCGCACGTGCGGATCGGCGACGCCCTGACCATCGACTCGCGCAGCGGCTTCGTGTTCGAGGTCATCCCGCGCGCCGAGGTCGAGGAGCTGGTGCTCGAGGAGGTGCCAGACATCGACTACAAGGACATCGGTGGCCTGGGCCCGCAGATCGAGGCCATCCGCGACGCCGTGGAGCTGCCCTTCCTGCACCCCGAGCTGTTCCGCGAGCACGGCCTCAAGCCCCCCAAGGGCGTGCTGCTGTACGGGCCGCCCGGGTGCGGCAAGACGCTCATCGCCAAGGCGGTCGCCCACTCCCTCGCGGCCACCGCGGCGGCGGCGCGCGGGGAGGCAACCGCGGACACCAAGAGCTTCTTCCTCAACGTCAAGGGCCCGGAGCTGCTCAACAAGTACGTCGGGGAGACCGAGCGGCACATCCGGCTGATCTTCGCCCGGGCGCGCGAGAAGGCGTCGCAGGGGCACCCGGTCGTCGTCTTCTTCGACGAGATGGAGTCGCTGTTCCGCACCCGCGGGACGGGCGTGTCCAGCGACGTCGAGACCACGATCGTGCCGCAGCTGCTGAGCGAGATCGACGGCGTCGAGCGGCTGGAGAACGTCATCGTCATCGGGGCCTCCAACCGCGAGGACATGATCGACCCGGCCATCCTGCGGCCCGGCCGCCTCGACGTGAAGATCAAGATCGAGCGCCCGGACGCCGAGGGCGCGCGGGAGATCTTCGGCAAGTACCTGGTGCCGACGCTGCCCATCCACCCGGACGACATCGCCGAGCACGGCGGGTCCGTCACGGCTGCGGTGGAGGCCATGATCACCCGGGTGGTCGAGCGCATGTACACCGAGAGCGACGAGAACCGGTTCCTCGAGGTCACGTACGCCAGCGGCGACAAGGAGGTCCTGTTCTTCAAGGACTTCAACTCGGGCGCGATGATCCAGAACGTGGTCGACCGGGCCAAGAAGTCGGCGATCAAGGACTTCCTCAGCACCGGCCAGCGCGGCATCCGCGTCGACCACCTGCTCACTGCGTGCGTGGACGAGTTCCGCGAGAACGAGGACCTGCCCAACACCACCAACCCGGACGACTGGGCGCGCATCTCCGGCAAGAAGGGTGAGCGCATCGTCTTCATCCGGACCATCGTGCAGGGCAAGAAGGGCGCCGAGGGCTCGCGCACCATCGAGACGGTGACCAGCACGGGGCAGTACCTCTGACGGACGCTCGACCCGGCGCACGGCCACGCCGTCCTAGGGTGGACGCGTGACCGTGCGCCGCGTGATGGGGATCGAGACCGAGTACGGGATCCTCCAGCCCGGCCGCCCGCTGGCCAACCCCATGCTGCTGTCCAGCCACGTGGTCGCGGTGCACGCGGCCGCGCGCGAGGGGTCACGCACCAAGGCCCGGTGGGACTACGACGACGAGGACCCGCTGCACGACGCCCGCGGCTTCCACCTGCAGCGCGCGTCGGCCCACCCGTCGCTGCTCACGGACGACCCGGACGTGCCGGCGCCCTCAGGGGACGGGCGAGCAGCTGACGGGCCACAGGCCCTGCCCCGTGCGACGACCGAGGAGTACGAGGACCCCGGCGCCGCCAACGTCATCCTCACCAACGGTGCGCGCCTCTACGTCGACCACGCGCACCCGGAGTACTCCTCGCCGGAGGTCACCAACCCGCTCGACGCCGTCCGCTGGGACCGGGCAGGCGAGCGCGTCATGCTCGCGTCGGTCCGCGCTCTCGCGTCGACCGCGGCGCTGCCGGACGTCGCGCTCTACAAGAACAACGTGGACGGCAAGGGTGCCACCTACGGCATGCACGAGAACTACCTCGTGGACCGCGCGGTCCCGTTCAACGACCTCGCCGCGCGGCTGATCCCGTTCTTCGTGACGCGCCAGGTCTTCACCGGGGCCGGCCGGGTGGGCCTCGGCCAGCGCGGCGAGGAGCCGGGCTTCCAGCTCTCCCAGCGTGCGGACTACATGGAGGCCGAGATCGGCCTGGAGACCACGCTGCGCCGGCCGATCGTCAACACGCGCGACGAGCCGCACGCGGACCCGGACCGCTGGCGGCGGCTGCACGTGATCATCGGTGACGCCACGATGCTCGAGGTGGCCACGTACCTCCGTCTCGGCACCACCTCGCTGGTCCTGTGGCTGATCGAGCGGGCGGTGGCCGAGGGCGGCGCCGGGGGAGCGCTGGCCGCCGTCGACCGGCTCACGCTGCGCGACCCCGTGCAGGCCGTCCACCTCGTGAGCCACGACCTGACGCTCACCACCCGGCTCGAGCTGCTGGACGGGCGCCGCCTGACGGCGCTCGAGATCCAGCGCGAGTACCTCTCGGCCGTCCGTGCCGCCCTCGACCACGTCGGCGATACGCCCGACGAGCAGACCGCCGACGTGCTGGCGCGCTGGGAGTCGCTGCTGGACCGGCTGGAGAGCGACCCGGCGTCGTGCGCGCGGGAGGTCGAGTGGCTGGCCAAGCTCCGGCTCCTGGAGGGCATGCGGCGGCGCGACCGGCTGGCCTGGGACCACCCGCGGCTGGCGGCGATGGACCTGCAGTGGTCCGACGTGCGGCCCGAGCGCGGTCTCTACCACCGGCTCGTGCAGGCGGGTGCCGTGGAGCTGCTGGTGCCGGCCCAGGACGTGGCCGACGCCGTCGTGCACCCGCCGCACGACACCCGTGCGTACTTCCGCGGCGAGGCCGTGGCGCGGTACGGCGGCGAGATCTCGGCGGCCAGCTGGGACTCCGTCGTCTTCGACGTGCCCGGCGCGGCCACGCTGCAGCGGGTGCCCATGCGGGACCCGCTGCGCGGCACGCGGGCGCACGTCGGCGACCTCCTGGACCGCAGCCCGGACGCGACCGCGCTGCTGGACGCCCTCGGCGCCTGACGGTCGACCGGCGGGCGTCGGCGCACCGCGGTCGTCGTCGTCGACCGTCCGCCCGTCCGCACGGTGGGCACGCGGGCCGGGACCGTCGGAAGATGGGCCTAGGGTGAGCCTGAGCACGTCGTTCGGCACCCCCGGGAGGTCACCATGGCTGGTCAGGAACACGTACGCCCGCGCCGCGAGGACGCAGAGCCGGACGACGGACCGGACACGCCCGCCCCGGCCACGGCGAGCGCGCAGGCCCGTGACGCGGAGGTCGACGCCCTGCTGGACGAGATCGACGACGTCCTGGAGTCCAACGCCGAGCAGTTCGTGCGCGGCTTCGTCCAGAAGGGCGGTCAGTGACCGCCGATGAGCTCACACGACACGTCCGACCGTTCCTCGTCGGGAAGACTGCCGCACGCGTTCACCACCCCCGGCTCGTCGTCGTTCATGGACTTCCTGTCCAGCCACGCCCCTGCGCTGCTGCCGGGTAACCGGCCCGACCCCGGCGTGCTGGCACCGCACGGCACCACGATCGTGGCCCTCGCGTTCGAGGGCGGGGTCGTCATGGCCGGCGACCGGCGGGCCACCATGGGCTCGATGATCGCGAGCCGCGAGATCGAGAAGGTGTTCCCCGCCGACGAGTACTCCGCGGTCGGCATCGCCGGCACCGCGGGCCTCGCCGTCGAGCTGGTCCGCCTGTTCCAGCTCGAGCTCGAGCACTACGAGAAGATCGAGGGGAGCCTGCTGTCGCTGGACGGCAAGGCGAACCGGCTGGCCACGATGATCCGCGGCAACCTCGGCATGGCGATGCAGGGGCTGGCGGTCGTGCCGCTGTTCGGCGGCTTCGACCTGGACCGCCGCGTCGGCCGGATCTTCTCTTACGACGTCACCGGCGGCCGCTACGAGGAGCACGACCACCACGCGGTGGGCTCGGGATCGGTGTTCGCGCGCGGCTCGCTCAAGAAGCTCTGGCGCCCGGGTCTCGACGCCGGCGCCGCGGTGCGCGTGGCCGTGGAGGCGCTCGTGGACGCAGCCGACGACGACTCCGCGACGGGAGGCCCCGACCACACGCGCAGGATCTGGCCCGTCGTCGCCACGGTGACCGAGTCCGGGTACCTGCGGGTGAGCGACGCCGACCTGGGCGAGGTGGCCGACCAGGTCGAGCTGGAGCGCCGGCAGACGCACGAGGGGCGAGGGGGCGCGCGATGAGCATGCCGTTCTACGTCTCGCCCGAGCAGCTCATGAAGGACCGGGCCGACTACGCGCGCAAGGGCATCGCCCGCGGTCGGTCGGTCGTGGTCCTGCAGTACGACGACGGGATCGCGTTCGCGACGGAGAACGCCTCGCGCGCGCTGCACAAGATCTCCGAGATCTACGACCGCATCGGCTTCGCCGCCGTCGGCAAGTACAACGAGTTCGAGAACCTGCGGGTGGCCGGCGTGCGCTACGCGGACCTGCGCGGCTACTCCTACGACCGCGAGGACGTGACCGCCCGCGGCCTGGCCAACGCGTACGCGCAGACGCTGGGCACCTCGTTCACCACGGAGTCCAAGCCGCTCGAGGTGGAGATCGTCGTCGCCGAGGTCGGGCGCGAGCCCGCGGGCGACCAGATCTACCGGCTCGCCTACGACGGGTCGGTGACCGACGAGCACGGGTACGTCGTCATGGGCGGGCAGGCGGAGCGCCTCGGCGGGCTGCTGGCCACGGACTGGCGCGCGGGCCTGACGCTGCCGGAGGTGCTGGCGCTCGCGGTGCGGACGCTCGGCTCCCCGGCGGAGGAGGGTGGCGAGGCACGGGCGATCCCTGCGGCTCAGCTGGAGGTCGCCGTGCTCGACCGGACACGCCCGCGGCGCACCTTCCGGCGCCTCGCGGGGGCTCTGCTGAAGGACCTTCTCGACGCAGACTGAGGACACGGCACGGGTGACGAAGGGAGCACGGCGATGGACAGGCGGATCTTCGGCCTGGAGACGGAGTACGGCGTCACCTGCGCCGCGCAGGACGGCCGCGGGCTGTCCGCCGACGAGGTCGCGCGCTACCTGTTCCGCAAGGTCGTCGCGTGGGGCCGCTCGTCGAACGTCTTCCTGCGCAACGGCTCCCGGCTCTACCTCGACGTCGGTTCCCACCCCGAGTACGCGACCGCCGAGTGCGACGACGTGCGCCAGCTGGTCACGCACGACCGCGCGGGGGAGCGCATCCTCGAGGGGCTCGTCGCGGACGCGCAGCAGCGGCTCGAGCACGAGGGCCTGCCGGGCACCATCCACCTGTTCAAGAACAACACCGACTCCGCGGGCAACTCCTACGGTTGCCACGAGAACTACCTCGTGCGCCGGCAGGGGGACTTCTCGCGCCTGTCCGACGTGCTGGTGCCGTTCCTCATCACGCGCCAGATCCTCACCGGCGCCGGCAAGGTGCTCACGACGCCCCGGGGAGCCGTGTACTGCCTGTCCCAGCGCGCGGACCACATCTGGGAGGCCGTCTCCAGCGCGACCACGCGGTCACGGCCCATCATCAACACGCGCGACGAGCCGCACGCCGACGCCGAGCACTACCGCCGCCTGCACGTGATCGTGGGCGACTCGTCGATGTCGGAGACCACGACGATGCTCAAGGTCGGCACCACCGACCTGCTGCTGCGGATGATCGAGGCCGGCGTCCCCATGCGGGAGATGACGCTGGAGAACCCCATCCGCGCGATCCGGGAGATCAGCCACGACCTGACGGGCATGCACCCGGTCACCATGGCGAACGGCCGGACCGTGACCGCGATCGACCTGCAGGAGGAGTACCTCACCCGGGTGACGGACTTCCTCGCCTCTGAGGGTGGTCCGAGCCCGGAGAACAAGCAGGTGCTCGACCTGTGGGAGCGGGGCCTGCGGGCGATGCGCACGGGCGACCTGTCGCTGGTGGACCGCGAGCTGGACTGGGTCATCAAGTACAAGCTGATCGAGCGGTACCGCGCCAAGCACGACCTGGAGCTGTCCGACGTGCGGGTGCAGCGCCTCGACCTGGCGTACCACGACATCTCCCGCACCGAGGGCCTCTACAACCTGCTCGCGGCCCGCGGCATGGTCGAGCGGGTGACCACGGACCTGGAGATCTTCGAGGCCACCGCGGTGCCGCCGCAGACCACCCGCGCCAAGCTGCGGGGCGACTTCGTGCGCGCCGCCCAGGACGCCCGGCGGGACTACACGGTGGACTGGGTGCACCTCAAGCTGAACGACCAGGCGCAGCGCACGGTCCTGTGCAAGGACCCGTTCCGCAGCGTCGACGAGCGGGTGGACCGGCTCATCGAGTCCATGTAGCAGGACGGCGGTCCAGGTCGAGGTCGTACAGTGTGGCGGTCCTGCGCGCCTCCGGCGGGACCCCAGGAGCGGAAGGAACGACGTGCCACGACTGCAGGGCCGGGCCCTGGCCGCCACTCTGGCGATCGCGCTGATGAGCCTCGCGGGGTGCACGACGCCGGACTCGGAACCGGCCGCGGTGACGGTGTCGGGCGAGCCCGGTGAGGCGCCGACGATCACCTACCTGACCCCGTTGCAGGTGGACGAGACCCGGACCGAGCAGATCTGGCCGGGCACCGGCGCCGAGCTGGTGGAGGGCGCTCCGGTGCTCATCGACTTCTGGCTGGAGGACGCCACGGACGCGTCGCTGGTGAAGGAGAGCTACTCCTCGAACCCCACGGCGATGCTGCTGACGGAGGAGGACCTGGGCACGGACCTGTACAAGACGCTGCGCGGCCAGCAGGTCGGTGCCCGGTTGCTCCAGGTCAGCCCGGGCAGCGGATCGGGCGCGACGAACTACCCGACGGTGACCGTGGTCGACGTGCTGCCCACCCGCGCCGAGGGTGTGCCGGTGCCGGCGGTCCCCGAGCTGCCGGTCGTCGCGCTCGACGCGGCCGGTGCCCCTTCGATCACCGCGACGGGGACGGAGCCTCCGACGACGCTCGTGGCGCAGCCGCTCGTCCGCGGGTCGGGCGAGCAGGTGGCGGAGGACGACGTGGTCACCGTGCAGTACACCGGCTTCGCCTGGACCACCGGCGAGGCGTTCGACTCGACGTGGTCGCACGGCCTGCCGGTGTCCTTCTCCCTGCAGGACGTGCGGGCGTGGGCGGAGGGCCTGGTCGACCAGCCGGTGGGGAGCCAGGTGATGCTCGTCGTGCCGCCCACCTACGCCCTCGGCGTGACCGACAGCGAGGAGCTGGCGGGCCAGACCGTCGCCTTCGTCGTCGACATCCTGGCCACCGGGCACCCGGAGCAGCCCGCCGGCTAGTGCGAGGGCAGCACGCCCTCGATCGCCGCGACGTCGTGCGGCGCCCCGTCCACCCGGACGTCGGCGGCCGCGCCTCGCCCGAACAGGTAGAGCACGAGCTCTCCGACGGCGCCGCGGACGACGACGGTGCCGTGCTCACCCCGCGGGGAGCGCAGGTGGTGCCGGACGCCGTCGTCGCGGACGAGCACGACACCGACAGGAACCCGGCGCAGCCGCATCCCGCCCGAGCGCCGGACCTGGTTCCACAGCGCCTCGAGGTGGTCCCTGTCGAGGTCGCGGGGCGGGACAGGGCCGGCCCCGCGTCGCACGTCCTCGGTGTGCACGAAGAACTCGACGACGTTGGCGGTCTCGGCCACCCAGGCGGCCGGGTGCCACGGTGCGGGCTTGTCGGCCACGCGGGACACCAGGTCCCGGTACGTCCCCTCGGTCGCCGCCTGGTCGGCGAGCGCGGCGATGCGCGCCTCGGCGCGGGCCGACAGAACGGGCACCGCGATCCCGACGGCCACCACCGGGGCGTGCTCGCGCAGCACGACGTGCGCCGCGAGGTGCCGGGCCTGCCAGCCCTCGCAGAGCGTCGGGGCGTCCGGCGCGACGTCCCGCAGGGCCTGCGCCAGCTGCGCGCGCTCGATCTCGTGCCAGGTCATGACCGCAGGATCGCACGCGACGGGTGACGCCGCGGGCCGGGGGCTGCGCCGGCGCACATGAGAGGATGGCGGCCACCCCATCAGCTCCACGGAAGGTCCTGTCGTGCCCACGCGAGACGAGTCACCGCGGTCGGCGGCGCTCACCGGATCCGTGCCCCGACGTGCCGTCCAGCTCATCGGTCGCGGGATCCGTGCGCACCCGCGCACCTACGCCCTGGCCATCGGCACCTCGGCGGTGTTCGGTGTGCTGACGGTCGGGGTCAGCCGGGTGCTCGGCGCGGTCACCGACCAGGTGGTGGTGCCGGCGCTGTCCGGGTCCGCCGCCGCGCGCGACCGGATCTGGCTCGCCGGGCTGGCGATCGCGCTGGTCGCGGTGACGCTCGCGGTGTCGGTCGCCGGTCGCCGGATGTTCGCGGGCCGTGGGTTCGCGCTGATCCAGGAGGACCACCGCACGGCCGTCACCCGGCAGTACCTGCGCCTGCCCATGTCGTGGCACCGGCAGCACCCGACGGGTCAGCTGCTGTCCAACGCGAGCGCGGACGTCGAGGCGGCGACGTCGGTGTTCAACCCGCTGCCCTTCGCGCTCGGCGTCGTCGTCATGATCGTGGTGGCCACGGTGCAGCTGGTCCGCACGGACATCTGGCTCGCTCTGGCGGCCCTCGTCGTGCTGCCCCTGGCGGTGCTCGCGAACGTGGTGTTCCAGCGGCGGATGTCTCCGGCGGCGATCCAGGCGCAGCAGCTGCGCGCGGAGGTCGCGGACATCGCGCACGAGAGCTTCGAGGCCGCCGTGCTCGTCACCTCGCTGGGCACCCAGGCGCGTGAGGAGGCACGGTTCGCCGAGCGGGCCGCGCGGCTGCGGGACGCGAACGTGCGCGTCGGGGTGGTCCGCGCGCTGTTCGACCCGGTCATCGACCTGCTGCCCGGGCTCGGCACGCTGCTGGTGCTGCTGGTGGGGACCGTCCAGATCCGCGCGGGCCGGGTGGAGACCGGCGACGTCGTCGGCGCCGCCTACCTGCTGACCCTGCTCGCCGTCCCGGTGCGCGCGTTCGGCTGGGTCCTGGGGGAGCTGCCCCGCGGGCTGGTCGGCTACGACCGCATCGCCCGCGTGATCGACTCCCACGGTGCGCTCAGCGTCGGCAGCACGCCGTGGTCGCCGGTCGGCGGCGCGCGGGTGGAGCTGCGGGGCCTGAGCCACTCGGTCGCGCTGCCCGGTGGCGGCGAGCTGGAGCTGCTGCACGACGTCGACCTCGACGTGCCCGCGGGCCGCACGGTCGCCGTGGTGGGTCCGACGGGGGCCGGCAAGACGACGCTCGTGTCCCTGGTCAGCAGGCTGTCCGACCCGTCGCGCGGTTCGGTGCGCGTGGACGGGCTCGACCTGCGGGACGTGCGGCCCGCCGACCTCGCCCGTCACGTCGCCCTCGTCGCGCAGTCCACGTTCATCTTCGAGGACACCGTCCGGTCGAACGTCACGCTCGCCGACGCGGGCGAGGCGGGGGCGCCCGACGACGAGGCCGTGTGGGACGCGCTGCGCCTGGCCCGGGTGGACGACGTCGTCCGGGCCCTGCCCGGCGGGCTCGACGCGCCGCTCGGTGAGCGCGGGGCCAACCTGTCGGGCGGGCAGCGGCAGCGCCTGGCCCTGGCCCGCGCCCTGGTCCGGCGTCCGTCCGTGCTCGTCCTGGACGACGCCACGTCGGCGGTGGACCCGCGCATCGAGCAGGCGATCCTGCGCGGTCTGCGCGGCGACGGCGGGGCCGGCAGCCCGACGGTCCTCCTGGTGGCCTACCGGATGTCGTCGGTCCTGCTGGCGGACGAGGTGGTGCACGTCGACGGCGGCCGCGTGGTCGACCGCGGCACGCACGACGAGCTCCTGGCCCGCGACCCCGGGTACCGCGAGCTGGCCACCGCCTACGAGCAGGAGACGGCGCGCCGGGTCGCCGAGGCGGCGGACGCGGAGGCCCTCGAGGTCGTGGAGGACCTGACGTGAGCGCGACCCAGCCGAGCCACCGGTTCGCCCCCGCCAGCACCCTCGGCGTCCTGGCCACCCTGCGTCGTGGCGTGCAGGTCTCGCCGCAGCTGCTGGCCGGCTGGCAGCTCACCGTGCTGCTCGCGGTGGTCGCGTCGGTCGGCCGCGTGCTCGTGCCGATCGCCGTGCAGCAGACCGTGGACACCGGGATCCTGGCCGACGGCGGACCCGACGTCCCCCGCGTCGCGGCGCTCGCCGGCCTCGCGGCGCTCGGTCTGCTGATCGGCGCGGTCTGCTCGGCGTACGTCAACGTGCGGCTGTTCCGGTCCAGCGAGAGCGGCCTGCTCGCGCTGCGCACCCGCGCGTTCCGGCACGTGCACGACCTGTCCGTGCTCACGCAGAACACCGAGCGCCGCGGGTCGCTGGTCTCGCGCGTCACGTCGGACGTCGACACGATCTCGCTGTTCGTGCAGTGGGGCGGGATCATGCTGCTCGTCTCGGTGCTGCAGATCGGGGTGGCCACGGTCCTCATGGCCGTCTACTCCTGGCAGCTGACGCTCATCGTCTGGGCCGGGTTCGTGCCGCTGTTCGTGCTCCTGCAGCCGCTGCAGAAGCGGGTCAACGGCCGGTACACCGCGGTGCGCGAGCGGGTCGGCGCGATGCTCGGGGCCGTGTCCGAGGCGGTCGTCGGTGCGGAGACCATCCGCGCGTACGGGGTCGGGGAGCGCACGCAGCGGCGGGTCGACGCCGCGATCGCCGCCACCCGCAGCGCCATGGTGCGCGCGCAGAACCTGGTCGCGCTCGTCTTCTCCAGCGGTGTGCTCGTCGCCAACCTGGTGCTCGCCCTGGTGGTGGTCGCGGGGACGTACCTGGGGATCGCCGGTGAGATGTCCGTCGGTCGGCTGCTCGCCTTCCTGTTCCTCGTCCAGCTGTTCACCGGCCCGGTGCAGATGGCGACCGAGATCCTCAACGAGCTGCAGAACGCGATCGCCGGGTGGCGGCGCGTGCTGGGGGTGCTGGAGACCACGGTCGAGGTGGTCGACGCCGGTGCCGACGGCGTGCCCAGCCCGCGCGGCCCGGCGCACGTCGAGCTGCGCGGTGTCGGGTTCTCCTACCCGGACGGCCCGCCGGTGCTCGAGGACGTCGACGTGACGATCCCCGCCGGTTCGTCGGTCGCGGTCGTCGGTGCCACGGGGTCCGGCAAGACCACGATCGCCAAGCTGGTCGCGCGGTTCATGGACCCGACCCACGGCGCGGTGCTGCTGGACGGGGTCGACCTGCGGCACGTCCCGCTGGCCGACCTGCGCCGACGCGTGGTGCTCGTGCCCCAGGAGGGCTTCCTGTTCGACGGCACGCTCGCGCAGAACGTGGCGTACGGGCTGCGCCACGAGGACGGGACGACCACGGCGGCGGACGACGACGCCCGGATCCGGGACGCGATCGACGCGCTCGGCCTGGACGGCTGGGTGGACGAGCTCGCCGACGGCCTCGACACGTCGGTCGGCCAGCGCGGCGAGTCCCTGTCGGCGGGGGAGCGGCAGCTGGTGGCGCTCGCCCGGGCCTACCTGGCCGAGGCGGACCTGCTGCTCCTGGACGAGGCGACGTCCGCCGTGGACCCCGCCACCGAGGTGCGGATCGCCCGGGCGCTGGAGTCGCTCACGCGCGGGCGCAGCACGCTGACGATCGCGCACAGGCTGTCGACGGCCGAGGCGGCCGACACCGTCGTGGTGGTCGACGCGGGGCGCGTGGTCGAGGTGGGCCGCCACGACGACCTGGTCGCCCGGGGCGGCCACTACGCGGCGATGCACGCGGCGTGGGTGTCCCAGACGCGCTGACCGCGCGGTGGGACGGGCCCGGGGCGTCGGACCCGCCGTGGCAGGATCGGGGGCGTGTCCTCCAGCCCCGCAGCCCCCGTCCTGGACCCCGCCGTCGCGGAGCGCCTGAAGCACGACGACCACGGCCTGCTGGCGGCAGTCGTGCAGCAGCACGACTCGCGCGAGGTGCTCATGCTCGGCTGGATGGACGACGAGGCCCTGCGGCGCACCCTGACCACCGGCCGCGTAGTGTTCTGGAGCCGCTCGCGCCAGGAGTACTGGCGCAAGGGGGACACGTCCGGGCACGCCCAGTACGTGAAGGCCGTGAGCCTCGACTGCGACGGTGACGCGCTGCTGATCGAGGTCGACCAGGTGGGTGCCGCCTGTCACACGGGCGCGCGCACCTGCTTCGACGCGGGTGGCCCGCTGCCGGCCGTCGTCGGCACCCGTCCCACGCAGAACGGAGACCCGCGATGACCGCGTCCACCACCGCGCCCACCGCCGCGCCCGCGCACGTCGTCGCGGCGGAGGTCCCCTGGGGTGGCACGTGGCCGTCGCTCGAGGCGTTCCGCGACCTCGCCCGCGACCGCCGGGTCATCCCGGTGGTGCGCCGGCTGCTGGCCGACGACGTCACCCCGGTGGGCCTGTACCGGACGCTCGCGGCCGGCCGGCCGGGGACGTTCATCCTCGAGTCCGCGGAGGCCGACGGCAGCTGGGACCGCTACTCGTTCGTCGGCGTGCGCTCGCGCGCCACGCTCACCGTGCGGGACGGCTCGGCGGTGTGGGTGGGCGACGTCCCGGTCGGGGTGCCCACGGACGGCGACGCGCTGGACGTCCTCGAGCGGACCCTGGACGCCCTGCGCACGCCCGCGATCCCCGGGCTGCCGCCGCTGACCAGCGGGCTCGTGGGCGCGCTCGGCTGGGACATCGTGCGGCACTGGGAGCCGACGCTGCCCGCGGCGGCGCCGGACGAGCTCGGCGTCCCGGAGCTCACGCTCCTGCTGGCCACCGACCTCGCGGTGGTCGACCACCACGACGGCTCGGTCTGGCTCGTCGCCAACGCGATCAACTTCGACGACACGGACGAGCGGGTCGACGACGCCCACACGGACGCCGTCGCGCGGCTCGACGCGATGCAGGCGGCGCTGCTGCAGCCCGCCGAGAGCGCGGTGGCGGTGCTGGTGGACGTCGCCGAGCCGGAGCTGGCGTTCCGGTCCACCCGGCAGGAGTTCGAGGACGCGGTGCGCACGGGCCAGGAGGCCATCCGCGAGGGCGACGTGTTCCAGGTCGTCCTCTCGCAGCGCCTCGACCTCGACTGCCCGGCGGCGCCGCTGGACGTCTACCGCGTGCTGCGCACCATCAACCCGAGCCCGTACATGTACTACCTGCAGCTGCAGGACGCGGACGGCCGGGACTTCGCGGTGGTGGGCTCCAGCCCCGAGACGCTGGTCAAGGTGACGTCCGGGCGGGTGGTGACCTTCCCGATCGCCGGCTCGCGCCCCCGCGGTGCGACGCCCGACGAGGACCGGCGCCTGCAGGACGAGGTGCTGGCCGACCCCAAGGAGCGAGCCGAGCACATCATGCTGGTCGACCTGTCCCGCAACGACCTGGTCAAGGTGTGCGAGCCGGCGAGCGTCGAGGTCGTCGAGTTCATGGCGGTCAAGCGCTACTCGCACATCATGCACATCTGCTCCACCGTGGTCGGCCGCCTGCGCGAGGGGGCGACGGCCCTGCAGACGCTGGTGGCGACGTTCCCGGCGGGCACCCTGTCCGGCGCACCCAAGCCGCGGGCCATCGCGCTCATCGACGAGATCGAGCCGGCCCGTCGCGGCATCTACGGCGGCACGGTCGGCTACTTCGACTTCGCCGGGGACATGGACATGGCGATCGCGATCCGGACCGCGCTGATCCGCGACGGGCGCGCGAGCGTCCAGGCCGGCGGTGGGATCGTCGCGGACTCGGTGCCGGCGCTGGAGTACGAGGAGTCGCGCAACAAGGCCGCCGCCGCGGTGCGGGCGGTGCAGATCGCCTCCCGGCTGCGTCGGGCCGGGGCGTGACGGTCGCCGGGACCGTCGACCGGGGTCGGTCCGGGCGGGGCCGTGCCGCCGGCGTGCTGATCGTGCTGGCGGGGGTCACCGCTCTCGTCGCGGTGCCGACGTGGTTCACGACCACCGGCACCACCGCCCTGCAGGGCGCGGTCCCGGTGGAGGTCGCCGGTACGCAGGTGGCCCCCGCCGTCCTCGCGGCCGCGGTCGCGGTCCTCGCCGCGGGGGCCGCGGTGGGCCTGGTCGGTCGGGTGGGTCGCTGGGTGGTCGCGCTCGTGGTCGTCGCGTGCGGGGTGCTCGTCGTCGGCACGACGCTTGCCGTCACGGCAGACCCGGTCGCCGTCGTGTCGCCTGTGGTCGCCGCGCAGACCGGGGTGGGCAGGCTCGCCGGCCCGGTGGCGACGACCCTCTGGCCGTGGCTCGCGGTCGCCGTGGGGGTGCTCGACGTCGCGGCGGGCGGCTGGCTGGTCCGGGCGTCGCGCGCGTGGTCCTCGCCGTCCCGGCGGCACGAGACCGCGGCGGGTGGCGCGGCGCCGGCGGCGGCCGACGAGCGGGCCGACTGGGACGCCCTCAGCCGGGGCGACGACCCGTCCTGACCTGCGCGGGCGGCTGCCGGGCAGCGCCCGGACGGTCCGATAGGGTGGGTCCAGAACCGAGCACGAAGGGCACCACCATGGCAGACGACACCCTGGCGCACCGCGCGCAGAACGCCACGACGACCGAGGCGATGCACCTGCCGCCGACGGCCGCCCCCACCAACCACGGCAAGACGCTCGCCGCGTGGTTCACCACCTACGGCGTGGTCATCACGTTCGTCATCGCCGGTCTCGGCGTGCTGTTCGCCCAGGTCTGGCTCTTCTGGGTGGGCATCGGACTGCTGGCGCTCGTCCTGGTCGGGGGCAAGGTGCTGCAGTCCGCCGGCCACGGCCAGGGCGGCGACAAGACGCGGGCCCGACAGGCACGCACCGGCGGGCACTGACCCGTCCAGCTCCACCGCCGCCCGGCACCGGGCGAGCGCACGCGACCCAGGAGGACCGATGTCGACCCCCAACGAGCCGCAGAACCCGTACGACGGAGACCCGCAGCCGCCCCAGCAGCCGCAGGAGCCGACCGGGGCGCCGCAGTACCCGGCCGCCCCGCCGCCGCCCTCCCCGTACCCGAGCGGCGCGCCGCAGTACCCCGGTGCCGCCGGCACGCCGCAGTACGCGCCGGCCACCCCGTACGGCACGGCGCCCGGTGGCTACAGCCAGCCCGGGGCCGGCTACGGGGCGCCGTACCCGAAGAACAGCCTCGCCGTCTGGTCGCTGGTGCTGGGCATCGTCTCTTTCGTCCTGTCGTGCGGCCTGTTCACCGGCATCCCCGCGGTGATCGTCGGCAACAACGCCAAGAAGGCGGTCGCGCGCGGCGAGGCGAACAACGGCGGCATGGCCACGGCCGGGATCATCCTCGGCTGGGTCGCGATCGTGCTCTCGATCCTCGGCATCATCGCGTTCGCGATCCTGTTCGCCAACCAGGACTTCCGGGACGCGTTCAACGACGGCTACACCTACTCGAACTGACGTGACGACCGTCGACGACGGTCCGCAGTCCCAGCCGACCGGCCCGCTCCCGTCCGACGCACCTGCGCCGGACGCGGCGGGCCGTCGTGCGTCTGCGGCCGCCCCGCTGGTGGCCGCCGCCGTCGCGGTCGCGGCGACCGTCGTGCTCGCCCTGCGGGACCCGCACGTGGACGGCAGCTACGGCGGGTGCCCCCTCTACGCGCTCACCGGGCTGTGGTGTCCGGCGTGCGGCGGGCTGCGCGCGACGCACGACCTCGCGCACGGCGACCTCGCGGGGGCCTGGTCGATGAACCCGCTGTGGGTGCTCGCCGTGCCCGTCGTCGTCGGGCTCTGGGCGCGGTGGCTCGCCCGCCGGGTGCGGGGACGCGCCGCGCGGCCGGCACCCGTGTGGGGGGCGTGGGTGCTGCTGGTGGCCGTCGTCGGGTTCGGGATCGCACGCAACGTCCCGGCGCTGGCACCGTGGCTGGCCCCCTGACGAGCCCCCCGTCCCACCCTGCGGCCTGTGGTCCGGGTCACTGTCGGGCCGTTCTACGATGTGGCACCGGGCCATCGCCAGGAAAGTGCGCGAGCAGCTGGTCCGGAACCGACCGGGGGAGAAGGTGAGTTGTCGATGACCGTGCTGGACGACATCGTCGCGGGAGTCAGGCAGGACCTCGCCGTCCGGGAGCAGGCCACGCCGCTCGCGACGGTCAAGGAGCGGGCACGGCGTCGCGAGTCGGCCATCGAGTGCGTCGGCCGCCTGCGCGCCGAGGATGCGGTGCGGGTCATCGCCGAGGTCAAGCGGTCCAGCCCCAGCAAGGGTGCGCTGGCCACGATCAAGGACCCGGCCGCCCTCGCGGCCGAGTACGAGAAGGGCGGCGCGGCCGTCATCTCGGTGCTCACCGAGGAGCGCCGGTTCCACGGCTCGCTCGCCGACCTCGACGCCGTCCGCGCCCGGGTCGACATCCCCGTCCTGCGCAAGGACTTCGTCGTCACGCCCTACCAGGTCTGGGAGGCGCGCGCGCACGGCGCCGACCTGGTCCTGCTCATCGTCGCCGCGCTCGAGCAGACCGTGCTGGAGTCGCTGGTGGAGCGCGTGCACTCCCTGGGCATGACCGCCCTGGTCGAGGTGCACGACACGGAGGAGGTCGCCCGGGCCGCCGACGCCGGAGCCCGGGTGATCGGCGTGAACGCCCGCGACCTGCGCTCGCTGGAGGTGGACCGCACCACGTTCGCCCGCGTCGCGCCCGCGATCCCCTCGCACATCGTGAAGATCGCCGAGTCCGGCGTCCGAGGCCCCCACGACGTCATGGACTACGCGCGCGCCGGCGCCGACGCCGTCCTGGTCGGGGAGGCGCTGGTCACGGACGACGCCCCGCGCGACTCGGTCGCTGACCTCGTCGCCGCAGGTGCGCACCCCTCCCTGCGGGCGGTGCGCCAGTGACCGGTCGGCCAGGGGTCGGCCCGCTGTCGGACAAGCTGCTCGAGGCCACCGCGAGCGGTCCGCTGTCCACCCACGCGGGGCCGTACTTCGGCGAGTTCGGCGGCCGGTTCGTCCCCGAGGCGCTCATCGCGGCGCTGGACGAGCTGGACACCGAGTACCACAAGGCGCTGACCGACCCGGCGTTCGGGCGCGAGCTCGCCCGTCTGCACCGCACCTACACCGGCCGCCCGAGCCCGCTCACCGAGGTGCCCCGGTTCGCGCAGCACGTCGCGCCGGGCGTGCGGGTGTTCCTCAAGCGCGAGGACCTGAACCACACCGGGTCGCACAAGATCAACAACGTGCTCGGGCAGGCCCTGCTGGTCAAGCGCATGGGCAAGACGCGGGTGATCGCGGAGACGGGCGCCGGCCAGCACGGCGTCGCGACGGCGACCGCGGCCGCCCTGCTCGACCTCGAGTGCGTCGTGTACATGGGCGAGGAGGACACCCGTCGCCAGGCGCTCAACGTGGCGCGCATGAAGCTGCTCGGCGCCGAGGTCGTCCCCGTGACCATCGGCACGAGGACGCTCAAGGACGCGATCAACGAGGCGCTGCGCGACTGGGTGGCCAACGTCGAGACCACGCACTACCTGCTGGGCACCGTGACCGGGCCGCACCCGTTCCCGGAGATGGTGCGCGACTTCCACAAGATCATCGGCGAGGAGGCCCGGGCGCAGCTGCTCGACGAGATCGGGCGGCTGCCCGACGCCGTCGCCGCGTGCGTCGGCGGCGGGTCCAACGCGATGGGCATCTTCAACGCGTTCCTCGACGACGCCGACGTGCGGCTGTTCGGCTTCGAGGCCGGCGGTGCCGGGATCTCCTCCGGACGGCACGCTGCGCGGTTCTCGGGCGGTCAGCCCGGCGTGCTGCACGGCGCCAAGTCGTACCTCCTGCAGGACGAGGACGGCCAGACGCTGCCCAGCCACTCGGTGTCGGCCGGCCTGGACTACCCGAGCGTCGGTCCCGAGCACGCGTGGCTGCACGACATCGGGCGCGCCAACTATCGGCCGGTGACCGACGACGAGGCCATGGAGGCGTTCCGCATCCTGTGCCGGACCGAGGGCATCATCCCGGCCATCGAGTCGGCGCACGCCCTGGCCGGCGCGATCCAGCTGGGCGAGGAGCTCTCCGGCTGGACCGGGGACGACGGCCACGAGCCCGTGCTGCTGATCAACCTGTCCGGGCGTGGTGACAAGGACGTGGCGACGGCCGCGGCCTGGTTCGACCTCATCGAGGACGAGCCTGTGGTGCTCGCCGACCAAGGAGAACAGCTGTGACCAGCACGGCACCGCCGACGGTCGAGGTGAGGTCCCAGGTCGCGGAGCACCTGGACTCGCTCGGCCGGTCGGCCTTCGTCGGGTACCTGCCGGTCGGCTACCCGACCGTCGACGGGTCCGTGGCCGCGGTCCGCACGATGATCGACGCCGGCGTGGACGTCGTCGAGCTCGGGATGCCGTACAGCGACCCGGTGATGGATGGTCCGCTCATCCAGCGCGCGGTCGACGCGGCCCTGGCGGGCGGCACCCGCGTGGGGGACACGATCCGCGCGGTCGAGCAGGTGGCCGGTCGCGGAGCGCCCGTCCTGGTCATGACCTACTGGAACCTGGTGCTCCGGTACGGGGTCGACGCGTTCGCGCGCGACCTCGCCGCGGCCGGTGGAGCCGGCCTGATCACCCCCGACCTCATCCCCGACGAGGCTGCCGACTGGATCGCCGCCTCCGACGCGCACGGGCTCGACCGCGTCTTCCTCGTGGCCCCCAGCTCGACCCCCGAGCGCCTCGCGTCGACCGCGGCCGCGTCGCGCGGCTTCGTCTACGCCGCCTCCACCATGGGCGTGACGGGGGAGCGGGCGACCCTCGGCACCCGTGCCGCCGAGCTGGTCGGGGCGACCCGCGCGGCCGGCGCCGCACGCGTGTGCGTCGGCGTGGGGGTCTCGACCCCCGCGCAGGCCGCCGAGGTCGCCGGGTACGCGGACGGCGTGATCGTCGGGT
>NZ_CAURTV010000052.1:0-23906 GCF_963527515.1 uncultured Cellulomonas sp.
GCGCGACGCCGACCTGCGCGGGGCGGACCTGCGCGGTGCCGTCCTGCTCGGCGCGGACCTGCGGGGTGCGGACCTGCGCCGCGCGGACCTGCTCGGCGCCGACCTGCGCGGTGCCGACGTCCGCGGCGCCGACCTCTCGGACGCGCTGTTCGTCACTCCCCCGCAGGTCGCCTCGGCGCAGGGCGACGCGACCACCCGCCTGCCGCGGGACCTGCCACCTCCCGCGCACTGGTGATGTCGAGATCCGCGACCCGGCTCCGACCCCCTCATGACCGACGCGGTGCACCCGGCTCCGCGCCACTCGTCCCGGAGGTACCGACATGCCGTCCATCACCCCGTTCCTGTGGTTCGACGACCAGGCAGAGCAGGCCGCCGAGCGCTACGTCGAGGTCTTCCCGAGCTCCCGGATCCTCTCGGTCGACCGCTACCCCGAGGGCGCGCCGCAGGCCGGGGCCGCCATGTCCGTGACCTTCGTGATCGACGGGCTCGAGGTCCGGGCGCTCAACGGCGGACCGCACTACCAGCTCACCGAGGCGTTCTCGCTCCAGGTGGACGTCCCCGACCAGGCGGAGTGCGACCGCGTCTGGGACGCCCTGATCGCCGACGGCGGCGAGCCCGGCCGGTGCGGGTGGCTCAAGGACCGGTGGGGCCTGTCGTGGCAGGTCATCCCCGCCGCCCTGCCCGAGCTGCTCGGCGACCCTGACCCCGCCCGCGCGAGCCGCGCCCTGAACGCGATGCTCACCATGGAGAAGATCGACGTCGCCGCCCTCCACGCGGCGGCGGACGGCGTCGCCGCGCCGGCGTAGCCCGTCAGCCGAGGTCCGCGACCGCCGGCACCGCGGGGGCGACGGCGTCGCGGACCCACGCGGCCAGGCTGGTGGCCGGCGGTCGCAGGATCACGGTCTCGACGCCGAGCGCCGCGTACGGCGTCATCTGCTCGACGAACGTGCCGACGTCACCCGTGAGCAGCGAGTCGCCGCCGTGCAGCAGGGTGACGCGGATCTCGGCGGGGTCGCGCCCGACGTCCTCGCAGTGACCACGCAGCACGTCGAGCTTGTGGGCGACCTCGTCGGGCGTCGTCGCGAAGAGGTTGCACGCGTCGCCGTACTGCGCGACCAGCCGCAGCGTCTTGCGCTCGCCGCCCCCGCCGACCAGGATCTCGGGGCGCGCCAGCGGCTGCGGCGAGCACAGGGTCTGCGCCAGCTGGTAGTGAGTGCCGTCGAAAGGCCCGTCGTTCGTCGGGTCCCACATCTGGCGGGCGATCTGCAGGGTCTCCTCCAGCCGCTCGAACCGCTCGGCCAGCGGCGGGTACGGCACCCCGAGCGCGAGGTGCTCCTCCTCGTACCAGGCGGCGCCGATGCCCAGCGTGGCCCGTCCCCCGCTGAGCACGTCGAGGGTGGCGACGATCTTGGCCAGCAGCCCCGGGTGCCGGTACGTGACGCCGGTGACCAGGACACCGAGCTGCACGTCCGTCGTCACCCCGGCCAGGTAGCCGAGCGTCGTGTACGCCTCGAGCATGGGGTCCTCGGCGGGGAACCCGGCACGGACCATCTGGAAGTAGTGGTCCATGACCGAGACCCAGGCGACGCCGGCCTCCTCGGCGGCCGACGCGGTGTCGGCCAGCTCCTGACGCAGCGCGGACGGCTCGACCGAGTCGAACCGCATGAGGTGGACACCGACACGCATGGCAGCTCCTTCGACGGGGGGTGGTTCCCTCGCACCCTGCTCCTTCGAGCGCGCTCGAAGTCAAGCGATCAGCCGGCCACGACCCAGTCCGAGAGCACCAGCAGGACGACGTCGACGGCGGCGACCGCGATCGCGAACAGGAACGGCAGCCGGCTGCGCCCCCCGCTGAGCGCCAGCACGGTCCCTGCGATGGTCAGGCCGACCGCGAGGACGAGCGCCCCGGCCGCGGAGGCGCGCGGCGAGCCGGCCGGGGCCAGCACGAGCAGCACCGTCGCGGCGACGAGAGCCACCGCCGTGCCGATGCTCGTCGCGGTGCCCCCGACCCGGTGCGGCAGGCCGCGCACCCCGGTGGCCCGGTCGTCCTGCAGGTCGGGCACCACGTTGGCGCCGTGCGCGCCCACGCCGAGCAGCGCGCCGGCCCCGACCACCCACCACGCGGCCACGGGTGCGCCGGGCAGCGCCAGGGCGATGGCCAGCGGCAGGAACCCGAACGAGAACGCGTACGGAGCCCACGACCACACGGTGCTCTTGAGCCCCAGGTTGTAGGTCCACGCGGAGGCGACCGTCGCCAGGTGCACCAGGCCGGCCCGCCAGCCGAGCGCGAGGGACGCCACGACGCACGCGGCGGCCGCGCTCAGGGCAGCCGTGCGCACGGCCGCAACGGTGAGCCGGCCGGTGCCGACCGGCTTGTCCGCGCGACCCACCGCGGCGTCCCGGCCGGCGTCCACCCAGTCGTTGGACCAGCCGACCGAGAGCTGGCCGGTGAGGATCGCGGCGCCGACGAGGACGGCGGTCAGGGCCGGCGCGCCGGCACCCGCCGCCATGGCGACGGAGAAGGCGGTGACCGCGACCGTCGGAGCCGGATGGCTGGCCAGCGCGAGGTCCCGGGCGCGCGGTCGCCGCCGCTCCTGCGTCACCCGCACACCCTCCGTCCGCACCGCGTCATCGTCGCAGGTCGCAGCGCGCGCGCGGGACACGGTTGCGGACTTGCGTCCGCATGGCACGATGCCCGAATGGTGCGCATCGCCTCGATCGCCCCCGTGCTCCCGGTGCACGTGCACGCCCAGAGCGAGATCACCGCGACGATCGCCCCGCTGCTGTCCTCGGACCCGCGGCGCCGCGCGACGATCGAGCGGATCCACGCCGCCACCGGCATCGAGACCCGCCACCTGGCCCTGCCCCTCGACGAGTACGCGGGGCTGACCACGTTCACGGCCGCCAACGACGCGTTCGTCCGGGAGGGCACGGCCCTGGCTGCCGACGCGTGCCGGCAGGCGCTGGCCGCCGCCGGCCTGGCCGCGACCGACGTCGACTTCCTGCTGTTCACCTCCATCACGGGCATCGCCACCCCGTCGCTGGACGCGCTGCTGGTCGAGCGGCTCGGCCTGCGTCCGGACGTCAAGCGGATCCCGGTGTTCGGCCTGGGCTGCGTGGCGGGAGCCGCGGGCATCGCGCGCGTCCGCGACTACCTGCAGGGCCACCCGCAGGACGTCGCGCTGCTCGTGTCGGTCGAGCTGTGCTCCCTCACGCTCCAGCAGGCCGACGACTCCATGGCCAACATCGTGTCGAGCGGCCTGTTCGGCGACGGCGCCGCGGCGGTCGTGATGGTCGGCGGCGACCGGGCGTCGGACGTCACGGGTGGGGTCGACGTGGTCGACACCGCGAGCGCCCTGTACCCCGACACCACGGACGCGCTCGGCTGGGACATCGGCGGCAGCGGCTTCCGGATCGTGCTGGCGGCCAGCCTGGCGGACATCGTCGAGCGGCGGCTCGGAACGGGCGTGGTGGACCTGCTCGCGGCCCACGGTCTCAAGACCTCCGACGTCGGCACCTGGGTGGCCCACACCGGCGGGCCGCGCATCCTGCAGGCGGCGACGCGCGCCCTCGACCTGCCCGACGAGGCGTTCGCCGCCAGCTGGCGCTCCCTCGCGCGGGTGGGCAACCTCAGCTCGTCCGGCGTCCTGCACGTGCTGGCCGACGAGCTGACGACCGGCGGCCAGATCCCCGGGTCCGCCGGGGTCCTGTTCGCCATCGGTCCGGGCGTCTGCACCGAGACCGTCCTGCTGCGCTGGCCCGAGGAGCCGTAGGTGAGCTGGTACGACTGGCTGATCGTCGTCGTGGCGTTCGAGCGCCTGGCCGAGCTGGTGGTCTCGCAGCGGCACGTGACGTGGGCGCTCGCGCACGGAGGCGTCGAGACGGGCAAGCGGCACTACCCGCCGATGGTCGCCCTGCACTCGGGGCTCCTGGTCGCGTGCCTGGTGGAGGTGCACGCGGCGGACCGGCCGTTCCTGCCGGCGCTCGGGTGGACCGCCCTGGCACTCGTGGTCGCCGCGAACGCCCTGCGCTGGTGGTGCATCGGGACCCTCGGTCAGCAGTGGAGCACCCGCGTGATCGTGGTGCCGGGGCTCGCGCTGGTCCGGCGCGGACCGTACCGCTGGCTGAGCCACCCCAACTACGTCGCCGTCGCCGTCGAGGGTGCCGCGCTCCCCCTGGTGCACACCGCCTGGGTCACCGCGCTCGCGTTCACGGTGCTCAATGCGGTGCTGCTGCTCGGCTTCCGGATCCCGACTGAGGAGCGCGCGCTGCGCTCCGTCAGCCCGGCGGCCGCATGAGCCCCGACGCCGACCTGCTCGTGGTCGGCGGTGGACCGGTGGGGCTCGCGGTGGCCATCGAGGGGCGGCTGGCGGGGCTGTCCGTCATCGTGGTCGAGCCCCGGACCACCCCGATCGACAAGGCCTGCGGCGAGGGCCTCATGCCGGGTGCGGTCGCCGCGCTCACCCGGCTGGGCGTGCACCCGGACGGGCACACGCTGGCCGGGATCCGGTACCTGCGCGGCACGGTGGTGGCCGACCACCTGTTCGCCACCGCTCCCGGCATGGGCGTGAAGCGGACGGTCCTGCACGCCGCGCTCGCCCGCCGCGCGGCCGAGCTCGGCGTCCTCGTGGTGCCCGGCCGCGCCGGGGCGGTCGAGCAGGACGAGTCCTCCGTGTGGTGCGCGGGCATCCGCGGCCGCTGGCTGCTGGCGTGCGACGGCCTGCACTCCACCATCCGCCGCCAGCTGGACCTCGGGGTGCAGCGCCGCGCGGCCGGCCGCCGGTTCGGGGTCCGCAAGCACTTCCGCGTCGCGCCCTGGACCGACTTCGTCGAGGTGCACTGGGGCAAGACCGTGGAGGCCTACGTCACGCCCGTGGCCGCGGACGTCGTCGGCGTGGCGCTCCTCGGGCCGGCCCGGCACGACTTCGACGGCACCCTGGCCACGTTCACCGAGCTGAGCAGCCGTCTCGGCGGGGCGCCGGCACTCGGTCCCGCCCGCGGCGCCGGGCCCCTGCACCAGCAGACCCGGCGCCGGACCGCCGGGCGGGTGCGCCTGGTGGGCGACGCGTCCGGGTACGTCGACGCCCTCACCGGCGAGGGGGTGCGCGTGGGGCTGGCGCAGGCGCGGGTGGCGGTCAGCACGCTGGAGAGCGACGTGCACCGCTCCAACGCGGCGTACGAGAAGGCCTGGACGGCCTCCACCCGGGACTACCGGCTGGTCACCAGCGGCCTCCTCGCCGCGGCCGGGTCGCCGCTGCGGCGCGGGATCGTCCCGCTGGCCGCCGCGGCTCCGGGCCTGTACGGCGCGGTGGTGGAGCGCCTGGCGCGCTGACCGTCACCAGGGCAGGGCGCCCGCGCGGTCGGTGAACGTGCCCGTCGGGGCGCCGGGCTCCAGCGTGGCGGCGGCGACCACCGCCTCGGTGCCCTCCTGCACGGTCTGCGTGCCGGTGAACCCGTTGAGCGCGGTGCCGGTGTACCCGGGGTCGACGACGTTGACCTGGTAGCCGGGCAGGGACCTGGCGTACTGGGTGGTGATCATGTTGAGCGCCGCCTTGGACGACGGGTAGACGAGGACGTGCAGCGTGGACTCGAGCCGGCTGGGGTCGTTGGTGATCGCCAGCGACCCCAGGCCGCTGGACACCATGACGACCCGCGGCTGGGCGGACCGGTCCAGCAGCGGCAGGAAGGTGTGCGTGACGCGGACGGGACCGAGGACGTTGACGCCGAACACGGGCAGGAAGTCGTCGGGCGCGGTCTCCCGCGGACCGGCGTGCGTGCCGGCGATCCCGGCGTTGTTGACGAGCACGTCGAGCCGACCGCTGCCGGCCTCCACGGTGCGCGCGGCGGAGGTCACCGACGCCTCGTCGGTGACGTCGAGCTGGACCGGGCGGACGTCGCCGTCGAGCTCGTCCGCGAGCCGGGCCCCCTGCGTCAGGTCGCGTGCGCCGAGCCAGACGGTCCAGCCGAGCCCGGCGAGACGGCGGACGGTCTCGAGGCCGAGGCCCTGGGTGGCCCCCGTGACGAGGGCGATGGTCGTGGTGGTTCCTGTGGTGGTCATGACGACACCGTGCGTCGTCGGCCGGGGCGGTTCCAGGGCCGGTGCAGCCTGGGACCGGCGGTACCCGGTTGGGGTGCGGGCGGTGAGGCATCCTGGGCCGATGAACCGGACCGAGCTCGCCCAGGTGCTCGTGCGTGCCCGGACCGCGCTGCAGCCGCAGGACGTGGGACTGCCGGCCGGGACCCGTCGCCGGGTCGCGGGGCTGCGCCGGGAGGAGGTCGCCCAGCTGGCCGGCGTCAGCGTGGACTACGTGGTCCGGCTCGAGCAGGGCCGCGGGCCGCACCCCTCTCCTCAGGTGCTGGGCGCCCTGGCGCGGGCGCTGCGCCTGGACGACGCCGCGCGGGACGAGCTGTTCCACCTGGCGGGCAACGCCCCGCCGCTGCCCGGCACGGTCGACGAGCACGTGCGTCCGAGCGTGCAGCGGTTGCTCGACCGGCTGTCCGACCTGCCGACCATGGTGCTCAGCGCGCGCGGCGACCTCCTCGCGTGGAACGCCATGGCCTCCGCCCTGCTCGGCGACTGGTCACAGGTCCCGCGGCGCCGGCGCAACATCCACTGGCAGCGGTTCCTCGGCACGCCCGACCCGCGTCTGAGCCCGGTGGCGATGGGCGAGGACGAGCGCGCGGCCACCGCCGCCCAGTCCGTCGCGACGCTGCGCGCCACCGCCGCCCGCTACCCGCGGGACCCGTCGATCCAGCAGCTCGTGGCCGAGCTGCGCCGCAGCAGCGAGCAGTTCGACGAGCTGTGGCGGTCCGGCGGCTCCTCCACCTCGTGGCCGCCGCAGCGCAAGACCA
This sequence comes from uncultured Cellulomonas sp., assembly GCF_963527515.1. NCBI lineage: Bacteria > Bacillati > Actinomycetota > Actinomycetes > Micrococcales > Cellulomonadaceae > Cellulomonas > uncultured Cellulomonas sp. Next base: position 6,853 of record NZ_CAURTV010000052.1, read on the forward strand.
TCGAGCACCCGAGCCTGGGCCCGATCGCGCTGGACTGCGACGCCCTGCACGTGCCGGACACCGACCAGACCGTCGTCGTCTACTCGGCGGAGCCGGGCACCCCCGAGGCCGACGCCCTCGCGCTCCTGCGGGTGCTGGGCACGCAGTCCATGAGCACGCCGTCGATGAGCACCGCGGGGTAGTCAGGACTCGAAGACGGCCGGTCCGTCCGGCGCCCACGCCGAGTCGATCCGGCGGTGCATCTCGGCGGACATGGTCGGCAGGGCGTCGAGCGGGAACCAGGCGGCCTCGGTGTTCTCGCCGTCCTCGGGGAACGGCTCGCCGGACTCGTAGCGGAACCGGAAGGTCAGGTCGAGGTACTGGGCGTGGTCGCCGTTGGCGTACGTCATCGGCGGCAGGGCGTGCACCGACGCCAGGCGCTCCGGCACGGCGACGACCGCCGCCTCCTCGAGCACCTCGCGCGCCGCGGCCACGGCCGGCTCCTCGCCCGGGTCGACGATCCCCGTCACGGGGGTCCACGCCCCGGTGTCGGCACGCCGCACCAGCAGGACGTCATCACCGCGCAGGACGACGGCGGTCACCCCCGGGAGCCACAGGAGGTGGTGACCGACGGCGGCGCGCAGCGCCAGGACGTACTCGGGGGTGGGCACGCGCCGATCGTACGAGGCCGATTCGGTCGGTCGGTCCGTGCGGGAGACAATGGGGCGTCGCCGATCGAGAAGGACCTGTGCCGTGAACCAGCCCCGCATGAACGTCGAGTCGTTCAACCTCGACCACCGGACCGTCGCCGCGCCGTACGTGCGCCTGGCGGACACCAAGCAGCTGCCCGCCGGGGACGTGATCCAGAAGTACGACGTCCGCTTCACGCAGCCGAACGTCGCGCACCTCGAGATGCCGGCCGTGCACTCCCTGGAGCACCTGTTCGCGGAGCACTCACGCAACCACTCCGACCGCGTGATCGACTTCTCCCCGATGGGCTGCCAGACGGGGTTCTACCTGATCCTGCAGGGCGAGTGGGCGTACGACGACGTGCTCGGCCTCGTGCAGGACACGCTCACCGACATCACGACGGCCACCGAGGTGCCCGCCGCCAACGAGGTGCAGTGTGGTTGGGGCGCCAACCACACCCTGACCGGGGCGCAGGAGGCAGCCACGACGTTCCTGGCGGCCCGTCAGGAGTGGAGCACGGTGACCGCATGATCGCCGTCGACGCCGTCATCGTCACGGCGATGGCCGACGAGTCGGCCGCCTTCCTCGCACGCGCCGACGTCGTCGGTGACCCCACCGCGATGGGCCACGCCGAGCACCGGCTGCTCACCGTCTGCGGTCGACAGGTGCTGCTCGTGCAGTGCGGCATCGGTCTGGTGAACTCCGCGACCGCGGCCGCGGTGGCCATCCAGGGCACGCACCCCCGGGCCGTCATCAGTGCGGGGAGCGCCGGCGGCGTCGGCCTCGACGTGCGGGTCGGCGACGTGGTCGTCGGCTCGGAGTACCTGTACTCGGGCGCGGACGCGCGGGCGTTCGGGTACGAGCTGGGGCAGGTGCCGGGCATGCCCGAGGTCTACGAGGCGGAGCAGATCCTGCACGACGCCGCAGCGACCGCGAGCGTCGACCTGCGCATCCTGTCCGGCACGATCCTGTCGGGCGACGCGTTCATCGACGCCACCCGCATCGACCGCATGCGCAGCGCCTTCCCGTCGGCCATGGCCACCGACATGGAGTCGGCCGCGCTCGCCCACACCGCCCACCTCTACGGGGTGCCGTTCCTGTCGGTCCGCGGCATCTCGGACCTGTGCGGTCCCGTGGCCGGGGCGGACTTCCTCACACACGTGGACGACGCCGCGGACCGCTCCGCGGTGGTCGTCCTGGAGGTCCTGCGGCGGCTCGCCGTCGGGGACATGGCCCACGCACGGTGATCCCCCCGAACCCGGAAGCGAGCAGATGACCCAGATCCACCCCGTCCGCGTGCACCCGAGCGCCGACCGCCTGGCGCGCACCGACCAGCTGGCCTGGGCGATCGCCGAGGTCGCCGCCGACCCGGTCGAGGTGCCGCAGGACGTGGTCGACATGATCGTGAACCGGGTCATCGACAACGCTGCCGTGACGGTCGCCTCGCTGACGCGCACTCCCCCGTCGAGCGCCCGCGCGCAGGCGCTGGCGCACCCGTACGCGGGTGCCAGGCACGGCGCGACGGTGTCCGGCGTCGACCCGCGGACGCGGGTCAGCCCGGAGTGGGCGGCGTGGGCCAACGGCGTCGCGGTCCGCGAGCTCGACTACCACGACACGTTCCTCGCGGCCGACTACTCCCACCCGGGCGACAACATCCCGCCCCTGGTCGCGGTCGCGCAGCACACCGGCGCCGACGGAGCCGCCCTGGTGCGGGCCATCGCCACGGGGTACGAGATCCAGGTGGACCTGGTCCGCGCGATCAGCCTGCACGCGCACAAGATCGACCACGTCGCGCACCTCGGCCCGTCCGTCGCGGCCGGGCTGGGCACGCTGCTCGGCCTGCCCGTCGAGGTGGTCTTCCACGCGGTCGGCCAGGCGCTGCACACCACGACGGCCACGCGGCAGTCGCGCAAGGGGGAGATCTCGTCGTGGAAGGCCTACGCCCCGGCGTTCGCCGGCAAGGTCGCCATCGAGGCGGTCGACCGGGCCATGCGCGGCGAGACGTCACCGACCCCGATCTACGAGGGTGAGGACGGCGTCATCGCCTGGATGCTGGACGGCCCCGACGCCGCCTACGACGTGCCGCTGCCGGCACCGGGCGAGCCGAAGACGGCCATCCTCGACACGTACACCAAGGAGCACTCGGCGGAGTACCAGTCGCAGGCGCTCATCGACCTGGCCCGCAGCCTGCACCGCACGCGCCCTGACCTCACCAACCCGCACAACGTGGCGTCGATCGTCATCCACACGTCCCACCACACCCACTACGTGATCGGCTCGGGCGCGGGCGACCCCCAGAAGTACGACCCGACGGCCTCGCGCGAGACGCTCGACCACTCGATCCCGTACATCTTCACCGTGGCGCTGCAGGACGGCGTGTGGGACCACGTGGCGTCCTACGCACCCGACCGCGCCACCCGGCCGGACACGGTCGAGCTGTGGCAGAAGGTCACCACCACCGAGGACCCCGACTGGACCGCCCGGTACCACTCGAGCGACCCCGCGCAGAAGGCCTTCGGCGGCCGGGTCGAGGTCACGACCACCGGCGGCGAGGTCGTCGTCGCCGAGATCGCCGTGGCCGACGCCCACCCGCTGGGCGCGCGGCCCTTCGCCCGGGAGCAGTACGTCGCCAAGTTCCGCTCGCTGGCCGCGGGGGTGCTCGACCAGGCGGAGATCGAGCGGTTCCTCGACGTGGCCCAGCGGTTGCCGTCCTTGACCGCCGACGAGCTGGCCGGGCTGACGGTCGTCGCCCCCGCCGGTCTGCTGGAGTCGGTCGCCACCCCGGAAGGACTCTTCTGATGCTCTACGCGTCCACGACCGCGGCGGACAAGCGCGTCGCCCTGCGCGCGGGACTGGCCTCCGGGCGGCTGCTGCAGCTGCCCGGCGCGTTCAACCCGCTGTCGGCGCGGCTGATCGAGGCCAAGGGCTTCGACGGCGTCTACGTGTCCGGCGCCGTGCTGTCGGCGGACCTGGGCCTGCCGGACATCGGCCTGACCACCGCCACGGAGGTCACGCAGCGGGCTGCGCAGATCGCGCGGATGACCGGGCTGCCGGCGATCGTCGACGCCGACACCGGGTTCGGCGAGCCGATGAACGTCGCCCGGACCATCCAAGGCCTGGAGGACGCCGGGCTGGCCGGCTGCCACATCGAGGACCAGGTCAACCCCAAGCGCTGCGGGCACCTGGACGGCAAGTCGGTGGTCGACGACGACACCGCGGTCAAGCGCATCCGCGCGGCGGTCGACGGCCGACGGGACCCGAACTTCCTCGTCATCGCGCGCACGGACATCCGCGCGGTCGACGGCCTGGCGGCCACGATCGACCGCGCCAAGGAGCTGGTCGACGCGGGCGCCGACGCCGTCTTCCCCGAGGCGCTGGCCGGCGCCGACGAGTTCGCGGCCGTCCGGGCCGCGGTGGACGTGCCGCTGCTGGCCAACATGACCGAGTTCGGCAAGGGCGAGCTGCTGACCGCGCGCCAGCTCGAGGACCTCGGCATGAACATCGTCATCTACCCGGTCACGCTGCTGCGCCTCGCGATGGGTGCCGCGATGGCCGGGCTGGACACCATCCGCGCCGAGGGCACGCAGGCCGGCCTGCTGGACCGGATGCAGACGCGCGCCGAGCTGTACGAGCTGCTGGACTACGAGGCGTACGGCACCTTCGACACGAATGTGTTCAACTTCAGGCTCTGACCAGCACACCTGTCCCGTCATCGACGATGGAGGCACACCGCATGACCGAGTCCGACACCCCGATCCACAAGGGCCTCGCCGGCGTGGTCGTCGACACCACCGAGGTCTCCTCGGTCGACGCCGCCAGCAACTCGCTGCTGTACCGCGGCTACCCCGTGCAGCAGCTCGCGGCGCAGTGCTCGTTCGAGGAGGTGGCCTACCTGCTGTGGCACGGCGAGCTGCCCGACGCCGCGCAGCTGGCGGACCTGCAGGCGACCGGACGGTCGCAGCGGGTGCTGGACTCCGCGGTGGTGGACACCGTGCTGGCGCTGCCGACCACGTGCCACCCGATGGACGTGGTCCGCACGGCCGTCAGCGTGATCGGCGCGCACGACCCGACCGAGGAGGACTCCTCGCGCGAGGCCAACCTGGCCAAGTCGGTGCGGCTGCTGGCGCAGATCCCCGGCATCGTGGCGCTCGACCAGCGCCGCCGCCGCGGGCAGGACCCGGTCGCACCGCGCGACGACCTCGGGTTCGCGGAGAACTTCCTCTGGATGACGTTCGGCGAGGTCCCCGACCCGGTCGTGGTGCACGCGTTCGAGGTCTCGATGGTCCTGTACGCCGAGCACTCGTTCAACGCCTCCACGTTCACCGCGCGCGTCATCGCCTCGACCCTGTCGGACCTGCACTCCGCGGTCGTCGGTGCGATCGGCGCCCTCAAGGGCCCGCTGCACGGCGGCGCCAACGAGGCGGTCATGGCGACGTTCGCCGAGATCGGCACGGCCGACCGCGCAGCCGCCTGGCTCGACGACGCGCTCGCGCACAAGCGCAAGATCATGGGCTTCGGCCACCGCGTCTACAAGCACGGAGACTCCCGTGTCCCGACGATGCGCGAGTCCCTGGTCACGCTGGTCGAGCACTACGACCGCCCCGACATGCTCGACCTGTACGACGCCCTCGAGCAGGCGATGACCGAGCGCAAGAACATCCTGCCCAACCTCGACTACCCCACGGGTCCGGCGTACCACCTCATGGGCTTCGACACCCCGACGTTCACGCCGCTGTTCGTCGCCAGCCGGATCACGGGCTGGACCGCGCACATCATGGAGCAGCTGAGCGCGAACTCCCTGATCCGACCGCTGAGCCGGTACGTCGGTCCGGCGCGACGCGATCTGCCGTAGGCGCCGCGAACACCACCGTGCGCTGCAGCTGGTAGCCGGCGACGAAGAGCGCCACCTCCGTCAGCACCTTGGCGGGCAGCAGGGCCATCCCGAGCGTCGTGAGGGCGGACAGGACGCCGAGGTTCGCAGCCAGCATCGTGGCCGCGAGCACGCCGTACCGTGCGGCGGCCGCGCGCAGCGACGTCGCGCGGGCACCGGCGAAGACGAGGCGCCGGTTAACCGTGAAGTTCACCGTCGAGCTCAGGACGCGAGCCGCCACCACCGACGGCAGCAGGGCACCGGTCAGTGCGACCAGCACGAGCAGCGTGCCGGTGTCGACGAGGAACGCGGCCAGCGACGAGACGGAGAACCGCAGCAACGGCGCGACCACCCGGGCCGAGTCCACCAGGGGCCGGAAGTGCGACGAGGAGTTGTGGTCGAGGTAGACGGTCTCGATCGCGACCTCCTCGACCGGGATCCCCTCCTGCGACGCCCGCAGCAGCAGCTCGAGCTCGTACTCGAACCGCTCGCCGTGCACGCCCTGCAGCCAGGCCAGCATCGATGCCGGATAGCCCCGCAGCCCCGTCTGCGTGTCGTGCACCGACAGCCCCGTCGCGCCGCGGACCAGCACGCCGGTGACCGCGTTGCCCCACCGGCTGCGCAGCGGCACGCGGCCGGTGAACCGGCGCGCCCCGAGGACCATCGCGCCGTCAGCTTGCGCCAGACGCTGCGCCACCCGCAGGACGTCCGGCACCAGGTGCTGCCCGTCGCAGTCCGCGCAGACCACGTCGCTGCCGGGCCGGTGCTCGGCCAGCCACGCGAACCCCGCCTTGAGCGCGTGGCCCTTGCCCCGGTTCGTGCCGTGCCCGAGCACCGTCGCACCCAGCACCCGGACCTCGTCGAAGGTCGGGGCGTAGCGGGGGCCGCTGCCGTCGTCGACCACCAGCACCTCGAGGTCGGCGCAGCGCAGGGCCGCCACCAGGGACACCAGCCGGTCGTCTGGCTCGTAGGCCGGGACGAGTACGTACATCGTCGTCAGCCCGCGATGTACAGGATGTCGGAGGTGCCGCGCTCCTGGCCCGTGCCGAGCGGGTCGTTCACCAGGGCACCGTCGAAGTACATGGTCGACGACCCGCCGCCGTCGATGTTGTACGCGGTCGTCGCCCCGAGGCCCTGCATGATCGCGGCGAGCCCGGTCAGGGTGACTCCCGCGCTGTACCCCGGGCTCCGACCGTCGACCACCACGAAGACGAGGTGGTTGTCGCCGACGACCCCGACCGCCGTGCGCGGCTGCTCGCCCTGGATGGAGTGGTTCCCCACGTTGGTGTCGACCTCGACGTCCTCGATCCCGTCGACCACCTGCCCGTCCTCGAGCAGCGCCGGTCCGAACGACAGGGTGTTCCACACGCCCGCGGCGACCAGCTCGTCGGCGGTCGTCGCGGTCTCGTCGTACACCTCGACGTGCCCGTCGGTGTAGAACGCGAGCCCCTCCCGGGCGCCCTCGTCGCGGTAGACCACGCCGTTGCGGATGACGATCCCCGTGTCGCGGAACCCGTAGTAGTCGCCGTTGACGGCGAACACCGCGCCGTTGTCCGCGGCGATGTCGGAGGTGTCCTCGGTGATGTTGGCGCCGAACTGGTTCTGTGCGAACGCCGACCGCAGGGCCGTGGCGTCGCTGAGCACCACGTCGGCGACGTAGTACGTGACCGTGTCGTCGCCGGATCCGGTGGTGACCGTGGAGATCGAGACGGACGAGGTCGAGGACTCGTACGAGGTCTCCGTGGCGACGGCGTCGGCATCGGTGGTCGTCGTGGCCGTCGTGCCCTGGCTCGCCTCGTACGCCTGGACGTCGGAGATCTCGACATGCTCGATCACGAACCGGTCCAGCGCCCAGGCGCCCGCGCCCACCACGGACAACGAGAGCGTCAGGGCACCGACCAGGACGGTCCGGCGTAGGGGTGTGCGCTTCTTCATGCCCCGTGTCTACGGAGCCGGACTGTCGCTCCTCGGTGCGGACGCTGTGGGCCCCCTGTGCGGTCAGGCGTCGGCGATCGGTCGTCCGACCGTCAGCGCCTCGCGCAAGGAGGCGTCGAGCTGGCTGTACGCGGCGTCGGGCCGGGCGCCGACGGCGTCGAGCACCGTGCTGAAGAAGCACCGGGCGGCCGCGGCCAGCACCACGTCGAGGATCTCGTCGTCGGTGCACCCCAGACCCCGGAGCTCGTCCAGGTCGTCGGCCCGCATGTCCGCGGCGCCCGCGGCGACCGTGGCCGCCAGCCGCGCGACCGCGTGGTCGACCTCCGTCAGCTCGTCGCAGGGAGCGCCGGACGCCAGCGAGCGGACGGCGTCGGGGCTCATGTGCGTGGTCGCCAGGACCTGGCCGTGCGCCAGCGCGCAGTAGCTCGACCGGAGGCGCAGCGCCGCGGCGGTCGTCGCCACCTCGTACCGCCGGGGGTCCATCCCCTTGATCGACCCGTTCAGGCCCTGCCAGCCGCGCAGGACGGCGGGCCGGTGCGCGAACACCCGGGTGTAGCCGGCGACGTACCCGAGCGACGACCGGTCCTTGTCGAACGCGGCCGCCACCTCACCCGTCGGGTCGTCGTCCGGCGTCGCGTCGCTGATCCAGGCCATGTGTCGTCCTCCTCGGGATGATCCGTGCCATGCCGTGCCGATCATCGCGTCCCACGCTGCGGGCCGACAGGATGAATGCCCATGGACGCCTCCTCGGCCGCCGCCAACAACGCCGCGTGGTGCGACCTGGTCTGCCGGACGTCCGGCCTGCCGACGCGCACGACCGACGGGCTCTGGTCGACACCGACCCGCTCCCCCGTCGCCTACCCGGATGCCGTCGCGCTCCGGCCGGGACTGTCGGCCGACAGCGTGCTGGCAGCGATCGACGACTCCGAGGGCGCCTCCGTCAAGGACTCGTTCGCGGACCTGGACCTGGCGCGCCACCGGTACGCAGCGCTGTTCGACGCCGAGTGGCTGGTGCGACGTCCCACACCGCCGGTGACTCCCGCGCTGCCGTGGCGGGCGGTCGATGCCGCGACGTTCCCGCGGTGGCTGGCCGCCCACGGCTCGACGAGCATCCGCGCGGGCGTGCTCGACGACCCCGGGGTGCGCCTCGTGCTCGCAGCGGACCGCGGCGGACCAGTCGCGGTCGCCGCACTGAACCGGTCCGGGGCCGGGCCGCGCACCGTGGTCGGGGTGTCGAACGTGCGGGTCCGGCGCGGGGACCCGGCCGTCGTGTGGGAGGACCTCCCGGCGGTCGCCCGGCAGCAGCTCGGAGCGCACCCGCTGGTGGGGTACGAGTCGGGGGCAGACCTGGCGGTGGCGGTCGCGGCCGGGTTCGAGCCCGTCGGCCCTCTTCGCGTCTGGGTGCGCGATCACCCGAGATCGTGAACCCGTCCTGACCCTCGGGCTCCTCGTCGGCGACCTCGACGCGCGCCGGCGCCCGCGGGGCGGTGCGCGTCCGCCCGCCGGGACAGGGGAAGATGCTCGGGTGACCTCCTCGAGCCTGACCACTGCCGACCGGGCCGACGCCGCTCGGCGTTTTCGCACCGCCCTGTTCGTCGACTTCGACAACGTCTACATCGGGCTGCAGCGCCTGGACCCCGTGGCCGCGGAGGCGTTCGCGACGAACCCCGCCCACTGGCTCAGCGAGCTGGAGACCGGCACGGACTCGGAGGGCGAGTTCAGCCGCCGCTTCCTCATCCGCGCCTGCTACCTGAACCCGTCCCGGTTCTCGCAGTTCCGGCCCAACTTCACGCGCGCCGGGTTCCAGGTGGTCGACTGCCCGTCCCTGACCCAGCAGGGCAAGAGCAGCGCGGACATCAACCTGGTCCTGGACGCCGTCGACGCCCTGGCGGCCCCGACGCAGTACGAGGAGTTCGTCATCGTCTCGGCCGACGCCGACTTCACCCCGCTGGCGCTGCGGTGCCGCGCGGCGGACCGCCGGGTCACGATCATGACGGCGAGCCCCGCGGCCAGCGCGTACCGGTCCGTGGCCGACCACGTCATCACTGCCGACGAGCTGGCCGACCTGGTCACGCAGACCGCGTCGACGCTCGCCGTGGCGGCGGCCGACACGGTCGAGCAGGAGGTGGCCCCCGTCGCCGACGAACCGGTCACCGTGGAGGAGCCCGCCGCACCCACCACCCGAACCCGCGGACGCAGGGCCACGGCGCCGGCTGCCGCCCCGCCGTCCAGCAGCGCGGCTCGCCGGGCCGTGCTGCAGCGCGTCCAGACGGCCGACCGTCCCGTGCCGCTGGGCACGATCGCGCAGCTGGCGCAGAAGGCCGAGCCGGCGCTCCTGGAGTCCCGGTGGGACGGCGCCGGCGGCTTCCTGCCGTGGCTCGCCCGGACCGTGCCCGAGGTCGGCGTCTCGTCGCGCCCCCCGGGCTTCGTGTGGGACGCCAACCGCTTCGGCGAGGCGGACCTGCCCGGCGCGGTCACGGACACCGCGTCGAGCGCCCTGCAGCGCCAGGTCGTCGCGGTCACCGACACCCCCGGTCTGAGCGCCTCGAACTACCGCGTGCTGCTCACCGCGCTGGCCGCCGACCTCAAGGCCCACCCGTTCGACCGGGCGGAGACGTCGCGGCGCGTGCGCGACGCGTGCCGCAAGGCGGGCGCCCAGGTGGGCCGCTCGACCGTCAACTTCGTCATCGGCGGGATCATCTTCGCCGGGCTCGAGCTCAAGCCGACCACCAGGGCGTCCGACCTGGCGCTCGCGTGGGCGGACAACGTGGTCGGGCTGTGCCGGGGCGCCCGGATGCAGCTGAGCACCAGCGACGTGGCCGCCATCGGTGCCTGGGTGGGCGGCGGCCTGCTGGAGAGCTGACTCACCGGTCGTAGTCGAAGCGCAGCCGCATCCGGTCGCCGCGGAACACGATCGAGGAGTACTCGAACGGCCGGGACAGGGCGTCGGAGATCACGTCCTGCAGCTGGAGGGCGGGCTCGCCGCGCCGCATGCCGAGGTGCTTGGCGTCGGCCGCGCTCACGGCGACCGCCTCCAGCTCCTCGTGCACGCGTCGCATGGGCAGGCCGTAGTGCTCCTCGAGCACGACGCACAGCTGGCCCGCCACCACGTCGTGCTCGTCGAGCCCGGGGGCCAGCCGGGCCGGGACGTACGAGCGGTGCAGGCTGATCGGCTCGCCCTGCACGGACCGCACCCGCACGACGACGTAGGTCTCGTCGCCGTCACCGAGGGCGAGCCGCTCCCGCACGCCCTGCGACGGCGTCTCCAGCGCCAGCGAGACCAGCCGAGTCGACGTCTCGTACCCCAGCGCCTCCAGCTGCTCGCGGACGCCCCGGTACGCGGGCGAGATGGCGCTGATCTTGGGGGTCGCCACGTAGGTGCCCTTGCCCGGCACGCGGACCAGCAGGCCGTCGGCGACCAGCTTGGTGAGCACCCCGCGCACCGTCATCCGGCTCAGTCCGAACATCCGGTTGAGCTCGTTCTCGGACGGGATGCGCTGCCCCGGCGCCCACTCACCGCCGCGGATCCGGGCGTGCAGGATCCGTTCGAGCTGCGCGTAGAGCGGCACCGCCGACTCGCGCTCCAGGACCTCCGACATGGCCTCAGACTTCCACTGTCTGGTCCGCCATGAGTAGACCTGTCTAGACTGCGGACAGACCGGGACGATGGGGTCCCGATCGGGCAGGACCGCTCCCCGGGAGGGCCGAGCCATGATCTCGTCGACGGTGGCGATGACGCGCCGCGCTCGTGAGCACGGGTACGCCGTGCCCGCGGTGAACATCCTGGACGACCTCAGCCTGCGCGCCGTGGTCGCCGCCGCGGTCGCCGCGGACGCGCCGATGATCATCCAGATCTCCGTCAAGACGGTGCGCTCCATCGGCACGGACCTGATCACGACGATGTTCCGGCACGCCGCCGCCGACGTGCCCGTCCCCGTCGCGCTGCACCTCGACCACTGTCCCGACCGCGCGGTGATCTCCGACGTGGTCCGGGCCGGCTGGTCGTCCGTGCTGTTCGACGCCTCCGACCGGGACCTCCAGACCGCCGAGAAGGAGACCGCCGAGGTGGTGGCGGAGGCGCACGCCGCGGGAGTCGACGTCGAGTCGGAGATCGAGAACATCATCGGCGTCGAGGACGGCGTCGGCTCGGACACCGCCCTGCACTCCTACGACGTCGCCACGCTCGCGGCGGTGGCCGAGCGCACCGGCGCGGACCTGCTCGCCCCCCAGCTGGGCACGGCGCACGGGGAGTACAAGGCGCACCCGGTCCTGCTGCCCGAGCGCGTCCGCGAGCTCGCCGCGCTCACCGACCGGCCGATCGTGCTGCACGGGGGCACGGGGCTGTCCGCGGAGGACTTCGCGGCGTTCATCGCGGCGGGAGTCTCCAAGATCAACATCTCCACCGCGGTCAAGGTCGCCTACATGCGGTCGGCCGAGACGCACCTGGCCGACGCCCGCGCGCGCGACAGGTGGGACCCCCCGTCGATGTTCCGGGACGTCTCGCAGGCCGTGCAGGCCGCCATCGCCGGGCACATCGAGGAGTTCGGCGCCGCGGGCAGGGCGTCCCGATGAGCCCGGCGCTGGTGTTCGACTGCGACGGCGTGCTGGCCGACACCGAGCGCGACGGGCACCTGCCGGCGTTCAACCGGACGTTCGAGGAGGCCGGCCTGCCGATCCACTGGAGCGAGCAGGAGTACGGGCGCCTGCTGGCGATCGGCGGCGGCAAGGAGCGCCTGGCGACGGTGCTCACCCCGGTGTTCGTCGAGACGGCGCACCTGCCCACCGACGCCGACGAGCAGCGCGACCTGGTCGCCCGGTGGCACAAGACGAAGACCGCGTACTACACGCGGATGGTTGCCGACGGGCTGCTGCCCGGCCGCCCCGGCATCGCGCGGATCGTGGCCGACGCCGCGGCAGCGGGCTGGACCCTCGCGGTCGCCTCGACATCCGCCGAGGTGTCGGTCCGGGCAGTGCTCGAGCATGCCGTCGGGCCTGACCTGGCGGCTCGCTTCGCCGTCTTCGCCGGAGACGTGGTGCCCGCCAAGAAGCCCGCCCCGGACATCTACCTGCTGGCCCTGCAGGAGCTCGGCGTCGGCCCGGAACAGGTCGTCGTCGTGGAGGACAGCGCCAACGGCCTGCGCGCCGCGCTCGGCGCCGGGCTGCGCACCGTCGTCACGGTGAGCAGCTACACCGCCGACGAGGACTTCACCGGTGCCGCGCTCGTCGTGAGCTCCCTCGGTGACCTCCCGGACCAGCCGGCCACCGTGCTGGCCGACCCGCACGCGCTCGGCGTCGACGGCCAGGTCGAGCTGTCGCACCTCGAGCACCTCCTGCAGACCCCCTAGAGAGAGCGAACAGCCGTGTCCGATGCCCGAGTCGAGTCCGTCGTCCGCACCATCGCGCAGACCTGCACCGAGAACGAGACGTACTTCGGGGACCTCGACTCCGTGGTCGGCGACGGGGACTTCGGGTTCTCGCTGGCGCGCGGCTTCGAGAACGTGCTGGCCCAGTGGGACACCTTCGACCGCACGGACACGGGGACGTTCCTGCAGAAGGTCGCGGTAGTGATGAGCGGGCGGATCGGCGGCACGTCCGGCCCCATCTGGGGCACCGCCTTCCTGCGCGCCGCGGCGCAGGTGAAGGGCGCGCAGGAGGTCACGGGCGACGACGTGGTGGCGATGCTGCGCGCCGCGATCGAGGGCATCAAGGCGCGCGGCGGCGCGGACCTGGGCGAGAAGACGCTGCTCGACGCCCTCGCGCCGATGACCGACACGATCGAGGCGGAGCTCGCCGCAGGGGCCTCCCCCGCGGACGTCGCGAAGGCGGCTGCCGTCGCCGCGCGCGAGGCCGCCGAGGCGACCCGGCCGATGCAGGCCCGGCGCGGCCGCGCCTCGTACACGGGAGAGCGCAGCATCGGCTCGCTCGACCCCGGCGCGGTCGCGGTCGCGGTGCTGGCCGAACGCGTCGCCGACACCTGGTGACAGCAGCGGAGCACCCAGTGAACGTCCGCGCCCCGGGGGCGACGCGGCGACAGGTCTGGACAACACGACGATGTGGAGGAACGACTGATGAAGAAGTTCGTCAACGACCCGAAGAACTTCGTCCCCGAGATGCTCCGGGGCATCGCGCTGGCCAATCCCGACACCCTGCGGTACGTGCCCGAGTACAACCTCATCATGCGGGCCGACGCCCCGCGCCACGACAAGGTGTCGATCATCCAGGGGTCCGGGTCGGGGCACGAGCCCGCCCACGTCATGGTGGTGGGCAAGGGCATGCTCGACGGCGCCTGTCCCGGTGACGTGTTCGCCGCGCCGCCCATGGAGTACGTGCTGGAGACGGCCAAGCTGCTGGCGTCGGACAAGGGCGTCCTGCTGCTGGTGAACAACTACACCGGCGACAAGATGGCGTTCGAGATGGCCGCCGAGCTGGCTGAGGCCGAGGGCCTGAACGTGCGGACGCTGTTCATCAACGACGACGTCGCCGTCAAGGACTCGACCTGGACGGTCGGGCGCCGGGGCGTCGCGGGCAACTTCTTCGTCATGAAGGCGGTCGGGGCCGCCGCGGAGAACGGTGCGTCGCTGGACGAGCTGGTGCGCATCGGGGAGAAGGTCAACTCCGTCACCCGGACCATGGGCATCGCCCTGACCCCGTGCACGCCGCCGGCCAAGGGCTCGCCCCTGTTCGAGCTGGCCGACGACGAGATGGAGGTCGGCGTCGGCATCCACGGCGAGCCCGGCCGCCGCCGCGCGAAGCTGGTGAGCGCCGACGAGATCGTCGACGAGCTGCTCGGCGCGGTCGTGCCCGACCTGCCGTACGAATCGGGAGACCGGGTGGCGCTCATGATCAACGGCCTGGGCGGCACCCCGATCAGCGAGCTCTACCTGCTCTACGGTCTCGCGCACGAGAAGCTGGCCGCGCAGGGCATCACCGTGGGCCGCAGCTACGTGGGCGAGTACTGCACGTCGCTCGACATGGCGGGCGCGTCGCTCACGCTGGTCCAGCTCGACGACGAGATCACGGACCTGCTGCTCGCCCCGGCGGAGATCGCGAACAGGGTGTTCTGAGGACCGGCGGCCACGCGCGACGACACGGATTTCCCGTCGCGCGTGGCGGCTTCCTTACCGGTACACCTTGTGCGCGGCCGTCCGGATTGTCATGCTCTGGGGGACGGCCCGCGCCGTCGCAGGCGAACGGTCATCCGACAACGACGTAGGAGACTCCGTGTCCAGATCCTTGTCCCGCACGCGCTCGGCGGTGCTTGCTGCCGTCAGCGTGGTAGCGCTCTCACTCACCCTGGCCGCTCCCGCGGCCGCGCACGGAGGTGGCCGCGGCCACCACCCACCGTCCGGCAGCAGCACGCGCCTGTTCACTCCCCCGCCGAACCCGGGCGCCGTCACGCAGATCAAGGAGCTGGTCAAGGCGCGCCAGTGGGCGGACGCGGCCGCGATCACCAAGATGGTCGCCACGCCGACAGCGGTCTGGTTCACGTCGGGCACCCCGGCGGAGGTGACCAAGGCCGTCAAGAAGACGATGAAGCAGGCGCGGATCACCCGGTCCGTGCCGGTGCTGGTGGCCTACAACCTGCCGTTCCGCGACTGCGCGCAGTACTCGGCCGGCGGCGCGCTGGACACCGCCGAGTACCTGGCGTGGATCGACGCCTTCGCCGCCGGTGTCGCTGACGGGAAGGCGATCGTCCTGCTCGAGCCCGACGGCCTGGGGATCATCCCCTGGTACACCACGATCAACGGCGCGCAGGAGTGGTGCCAGCCGGCCGAGCTGGACCCCGCCACCGCCGCCGCCGACCGGTTCACGCAGCTCAACGGCGCCGTCGACCGGCTGACCGCCCTGCCGAACGCCTCGGTGTACCTGGACGGCACGCACAGCGGCTGGCTGGGCGTCGGTGACATCGCCGACCGGCTGCACCAGGCCGGCGTCGAGAAGACCGACGGGTTCTTCCTCAACGTCTCCAACTACGAGACCACGGAGCGTCAGTCGACGTTCGCCTCCTGGATCTCGCAGTGCCTCTGGTACGGCACCAACACCGCCGAGGGCGGCTGGCGGGTCGGCCACTTCGAGTACTGCGCCAGCCAGTACTACCCGGCGGACCCGGCCGACTTCAGCACCTGGGGCCTGACCGACCAGTGGTACCTGGACAACGTCACCAACGCCGCCAACCCGCCCAGCGGACCGGACGTCCTCGCGCACGCCGTGATCGACACCAGCCGCAACGGCCAGGGCCCGTGGACCGCACCTGCGGGCAGCCCCGCCGGCGACGCGCAGGTCTGGTGCAACCCGCCGGACCGTGGCCTCGGTGACAGGCCGACCCTGAGCACCGGCGACCCGTACGTCGACGCGTACCTGTGGGTGAAGGTCCCGGGCGAGTCCGACGGCCAGTGCACCAGGTGGGACCCCGCCGGCGGCATCGACCCGGTGCGCGGCTACGCCGACCCGGCCGCCGGCGCCTGGTTCCCGCAGATGGCCCTGGAGCTCGTGCACAACGCGCAGTGACCGCGTGCCGCCCCGGCCCTGAGCGCCACGCTCAGGGTCGGGGCGTCCACCCGGCGACGAGCACGCAGACGTCGTCGCTCTCGTCCACGGAGTGCACCAGCAGCCCGCTCACGAGGTCGCTCACCGACCCGCCGCGCAGCTGGGCGCCGGCCTGCGCGAGGGTCTCCAGGCCATCGAGCAGGGGCCGGTCACGGCGCTCCACCAGGCCGTCGGTGTAGAGCAGCAGCAGGTCCTGCGGGTCGAGCGTCGTGGACGCCTCGGTCCTGCCCGTGCCGACGCCGAGCGGGGTGGACCTGCCGTGCCAGAGGAACTCGTGCGACCCGTCCGCCCCGAGCCGCAGTGGGGGCAGGTGGCCCGCGCACGCGTACCGCACCACTCCCGTGCGCAGGTCGACCTCGGCGTAGGCCAGCGTGGCCATGAAGCCGACGCCCGCCCGCCGCACGAACGTGTCCAGCCGGGTCAGCAGCGCCGCGGGGCCGAGCCCAGGAGCCGCGATCGCCCGTACCGCGCTGCGCAGCTGACCCATCGCCGTCGCCGCGTGCAGACCGCGACCGACCACGTCGCCCACCGCCACCGCGAGCACGTCGTCGTCCAGCAGGAACGCGTCGTACCAGTCCCCGCCGACCTCGAGCGCCTGCACGCCCGGCAGGTACTCGGTCACGACGGTGAAGCGGTCGTCGTGCGGGAGGTGCGTGGTCAGCAGCGCGTGCTGCAGCTCGTGGGCGACGGTGGCCTTCTGGTCGAACCGGTCCGCGCGCTCGAGCGCCAGGCCCGCCTGCTGCCCGACCGCGGTGAGCACACCGACGTCGAACGGGTCGTCCCCCTGCACCGAGCGCGGGACGAGCACGAGGGTGCCCCGGGGCGCCGCGGGCGGACCGAGCGCCACCACGACGACCCCGTCGCCGTGCACCTGCACGGTCTCGACGGGTCGCGGGGCCGCACCCGGCTCGGGCGCCTCCCCGGTTGGACCAGGCACCCACGGGACGTCCGGCGGCAGCCCGGCCGCTGCGGTCGCCGCACCACCCGACGTCGCACGACGCACGAGGGTGCCGTCGGCGGCCGTGAGCCACAC
>NZ_CAURTV010000053.1:0-23665 GCF_963527515.1 uncultured Cellulomonas sp.
CCGTCCGGCCGGGCCAGCGCTGCGAGCGCCGCCCGGACCTCGTCCACGGCCAGGCCCGGCTGCTTCGCGGCGAGTTGTCCGAGGGAACGCACCACGGCGGCGAGCAGCGCCATGACGGCGACCAGCGGCACCAGCGGCGGCGGTGCCGAGACCAGCCGGCTGTGCACCAGGGCGCGGCGGCGGGCGGCGAAGGACCGGCGCGGGTCCGCGCGGTCGTCCTCGCCGTCCCCGTCCCTGTCGACCGGGACGCCGCCGGAGTCGGGGGCCGTCGAGCGCAGGCCGAGATAGCCCGCCTGGGCGTGCCGGACCACGGCCGACGGCACGACGATGACCCGGTGACCCGCCAGCCGCGCCCGCCGGGACAGGTCGAACCCGTCACCGAACGGCCCGAGCAGCGGGTCCGTGCCGCCGAGCAGCTCCCAGACCTCGCGCCGGACCAGCGCACCGGCGATGCCGACGGCGAGGACGTCGTCGCGGCCGTCGTGCTGGCCCTGATCGAGCTCACCGGGCTCGACGTCGGTCATCCGCCGGCCCGAGAGCGATGAGCGCAGCCCGACCTCGAGGAGCCGCTCGGGGTCGGTCCACGTGCGCTGCTTGGCGCCCGCCACCGCGACCGACGGCGCGTGGGCGACCGCGCGCACCAGCTCGGACAGGGCGCCGGGCGCGGGCGCGCTGTCGTCGTGCAGGAGCCACAGCCAGGTGGTGGCGACCGCGTCGTCGGCCTCGAGCGCGCGGCGCACGGCGTGCCCGAAGGTGCGGGCGCCGGGGGTGTGGACCAGTCGCAGCGCCGGGGTCGGCGAACCGCCGACCCCGGCGAACGTGCTCTGCAGGAAGGTCTCGACGGACGGGTCCGCGTCCCGGCCCACGTCCACGAGGAGGACGCGCAGGGGCGGGCGTGACTGGGCGGCGAGGGCCGCGAGCGTGGTGGCGAGGTAGGGCGTCCGGCCGCGGGTGACGACGACGGCGCACACCGGCGAGGTGACCGGTGTGGAGGACGTCGTGGTGGGCAGGTCCACCGGCTGGAGCGTGTCAGTCATGCTCGGAACATCATGCCGCCGAGGGGGCCGAGGCCCGCCCGCGACACTCCCGTCCGAGGACGTCAGACGACACGCCGCTTGAGCTTGCGCCGCTCGCGCTCGGACAGGCCACCCCAGATGCCGAACCGCTCGTCGTTCTGCAGCGCGTACTCCAGGCACTCCGAGCGGACGTCGCAGCCCGTGCAGACCTTCTTGGCCTCACGGGTCGAGCCGCCCTTCTCCGGGAAGAAGGCCTCGGGGTCCGTCTGCGCGCACAGGGCGCGCTCCTGCCAGCCCATCGGGCCCTCGTCCTCGAGCGCGCCGAAGATGGGCAGGACGTTGGAAGCGTGCGCCTGTGCACTCTTCCGTGCGTCGGACGGGAAGATCTCGTCGTTGTCGAGCAGATTCCACATGCGTGCCTCCGTGCGGTCCTCGTGCTACTTGTCCTGCTCGTTCAGGGGCTCGGCGTGCGACGGCCTTCCCAGGTGTCGCGGGTGCTGCTCGCTCGTGAATCCGTTCTAAGGAATTACACGCGTGTCGTTCGCGTTGGTCAAGCCGAGCCGTGGTAGATGTCCGGTTTTGTCGGGTGAAGTTCCCGGAGACGGGCGTGTCGCGCGTGTCGGGGACCCGTTTCGCGGCGCACGGCCGTCGTTTGGGAGGCGTCCCGGGCAGACCACGCCGAACCGCCGCGCCGCAGCCGCCGGAGAGTACGACGTCATCGGCGGGTGCGCTCGCCGAACTGTCGCTCGATGAACTGACGGGGGCCAGGAGATGGCCGGTCATGCGGCATGATGACAGCCGTGCAGACGCGACGACCCCCCACAGAACCTGCGACGAGGCGATCCGCGGTGCACCCGACCTCTCCTCCGGCAGGTCCCGCAGGGAGCCCCCGCCACGGCCGCCCGCTGAGCGTCAGCGTGATCGGTGCGCGCGGTTTCATCGGGTCGCACGCGTGCCGCGCGCTCGAGCAGCGCGGTCATGTCGTGCACGAGTTCGACCGCACGAGCCCGCCCACCGGGCCCGAGGGCATCGACGAGCGCATCCTCGGCTCCGACCACGTCGTGTGGGCGGCATCGAGCATCAACCCGATGATCGCCGAGCACGACCCCGACCGGGTCGCCCTGGACATCGCCGCCTTCACCAGCTTCCTCAGCCTCCTGGCGCACGCGCCGACGCGGCCGCGCACGATCCTGCTCAGCTCCGGCGGGACCGTGTACGACCAGGACGTCGAGCCGCCGTACGCAGAGACGTCGCCGCTCGGACCGGACAGCGCGTACGGCCGCGCCAAGCTCCTGCTCGAGCACGAGCTGGTCCACAACGCACCCGACTCGATCGTGCTGCGGGTGGCCAACGCGTACGGTCCCGGGCAGCCCGTCGCCCCCGGCCAGGGCGTCATCAGCCACTGGCTGCACGCTGCGGCCGCCGGCCAGGAGCTGCACGTCTTCGGTGACCTGCGGGCGGAGCGCGACTACGTGCACGTCGAGGACATCGCCGACGCGATCGCCCGAGCGGTCGAGGTCACCGACCCGGACCCGCACGTGCTCAACGTGGGCTCCGGCCACCCCACCAGCCTCGGCTCCCTCCTCGACGTGATCCGCGACGTCGTCGGGGAGGACGCCGCTGCAGTGCGCCTCCACCCGGAGCGGGACTTCGACGGACGGTCCACGTGGCTCGACTGCTCGGCGTCCGAGCGCACGCTGGGCTGGGTCGCCGGCACCTCGCTGGTCGAGGGCATCCGTGGGACGTGGGCGGCGATCGCGGCAGCCCGCACGGCGTCGGTGGACGGTGACGCGCCGGCGGCCCTGGTGCTCCCCGGCCCGACGGTCGGGACGGCGTCATGACCCTCGACCTCGCAGCCCTCGGGTACCAGCGCACCGGTCGCGGCGCCTGGACGCCGACCGACGCCCCCGACTTCGCCTACAACGACGGCGACGAGCACGAGACGTGGGTGGCCGACGTCGTCCGCTCCGCGACGGA
The DNA here is from genome assembly GCF_963527515.1 of uncultured Cellulomonas sp. Taxonomy (NCBI): domain Bacteria; kingdom Bacillati; phylum Actinomycetota; class Actinomycetes; order Micrococcales; family Cellulomonadaceae; genus Cellulomonas; species uncultured Cellulomonas sp. The sequence continues at coordinate 2,994 of NZ_CAURTV010000053.1, forward strand.
CACCAGCAGCGGCTCACGGGAGCTCGAGGCGGGGATCCGGGACTGGCCGTCGCTCTACCACCTGAGCCACCAGCGCGGGAACCTCGTGCGGCCGTTGCTCGACACGCTGCGCGGGCCGGTGCTCGAGCTCGGCGCGGGGACGGGCGCGATCACCCGGGTCCTCGGTGAGCGAGGCCTGGAGGTCGTGGCCGTCGAGGGTTCGCCCCGCCGGGCTGCGGTCGCGGCCGACCGCTGCCGGGACCTGCCGAACGTCCAGGTCGTCGCCGACACCGTCCAGGGGTTCGGCCACCCGGCCCGGTTCGCCACCGTGGTCATGGTCGGCGTCCTGGAGTACTCCCGCATGTTCGGGTTCGAGACGACGGACCAGGACCCGGTCGACGTCATGCTCGAGCACGTCGCGCGCCTGCTCCTTCCCGACGGCGAGCTGGTCGTGGCCATCGAGAACCAGCTGGGTCTGAAGTACTTCGCCGGCTTCCCCGAGGACCACCTCGGGCAGCCGATGATGGGTGTCGAGGACCGGTACGGGGCGTCGACGGCCGTGACGTTCGGACGCCAGGAGCTCGGTGCCCGGCTGCGCACCGTCGGCCTGGACGCACAGCAGTGGCTGTTCCCGTTCCCCGACTACAAGCTGCCCACGACGGTGGTGTCGGAGCGCGCGATGACTCCCGGCTCGGGCTTCGACGCGGCCCCCTTGCTCGCTGCGACCGGGGGCGGCGACCACCAGGAGCCTCCCACGACGTCGTTCGACCTTCGCCGGGCGTGGGGGCCGGTCCACCGCAACGCCCTGGCGGCCGACCTGTCGAACTCGTTCCTCGTGCGCGCCTCCGCCGTCCCGCTCGCTGAGCCCACCGCGCTGGCCTGGTACTACGGGTCGGCCGCGCGCCGGCCGGAGTTCCGCAAGGTGACCGAGTTCGTCGCCACGGACGACCGCATCGACGTCGTGCGCCGGCGCGCGGAGCCGCACCTGCTCGACACGGTCGGCGACGTGCAGATCATCTGCGACACCGAGCCCTACGCGCCGGTCTCTCCTTGGACCGCCGACCTGGCGGACCGCCTGGCCCGACCGGGCTGGACGTCGGCGGAGGTCAGCGACTGGTTCGGCGGCTGGCTCGAGGCGTTCCGGTCGCACGCCGATCTCCCCGTGCCGACAGATCTCGACGCCACCGTCCCCGGGCACCTGCTCGACGCGGTGCCCCGCAACCTGCTGCGCGGCACCGACCGCTTCATCGACCTCGAGTGGCGCGTGCTCGCCCCCCTGACGTTCGGTCAGGTGCTGTTCCGCGCCCTCTACGACAGCATCGCGGCGCTCGGCCCGGTCGCACCCCCGGCCGGCCCGACGCCCACCGTCGGCGAGCTGCTGCGCGGGGTCGCGTCGGCGCACGGGTTCGAGCTCGACGACGCGCGCCTGGCGACGTACTGGCAGCGCGAGCTCACGTTCCAGTCCGACGTGCAGGGCACCGCCGTCCGGGTCGAGATCGACGACGCCCTGGGTGCGCTGCTGCCCGTGGCGACGTCGCAGAGCGGTCCGGTGGACCAGCTCGCGCCGGCAGTCGAGGAGGAGCTGCGCGCGGAGATCGACGTGCGCGGGCAGGAGCTCGACCGGCTCCGTGCCCTCGTCGAGACGACGAGCACGGAGGTCGAGGCATGCGGGCAGGAGCTGGAGGTCCGCGGGCGTGAGCTCGACCGGCTCCGCGGCCTGGTCGAGACGGCGACTTCGGAGATCGCCCGCTCCGACGAGGCGCGCGAGCGCCTGGCGAGCGACTACGGCCGCCTGGAGCGCGACGCGGAGGTGCTCCGCCACGAGCTCGCGGCCGGTGCACAGACCCTGGCGGGCGCCCGGGGCGAGGCCGACGCGCTGCGGGCGGACCTGGAGACGTACGTCCGGACGGTCTCGTGGCGCGTGACCCGCCCGCTGCGGGCGGTGCGGGGGCACGCCGGGCGGACCCGCCGGGCGATGGCGCGCCGGCTGAGCCGCGGTCAGGGCGTCGAGCGACGACCCCTGGAGATCTCCTACGCGGACGGCGCCGGTCCGGACCTCGACTACTACCGTCGCCGGAACGAGGACCTGCGTCACCTGGGCGACGCGGAGCTGCGCGCGCACTTCGAGTCCTACGGTCGCGCCGAGGGGCGCCGGAGCCACTCCCTGCTGGACACCGCCAGGGTGACCGAGAACGGCTTCACCGCCGGCCGCGAACGGATGCTCCTGCTCCTGCACGAGGCGACCCGCACGGGTGCGCCGGTGCTCGGGTGGAACCTGCTCAACTCGTTCTCCGCGCAGTGCGACGTCGTCGTGGTGCTGCTGCGGGGCGGAGACCTCTCGCACGAGATCGAGCGGGCCGCCGCCGCGACCATCACGCTCGTCGACGCCGACCCCTGGCACCCCGCCGAGGCGCAGATCCTGGCGGAGCAGCTGGTCGAGCGGTTCGGGCCGGCGTGGGCGCTGGCCAACTCCGCCGCGACCCATCCGCTGGTCCCCTCGCTGGAGACCGCGGGCGTGCCGGTCGTCGCGCTGGTGCACGAGTTCGGGTCGAGCATGCGCCCCGAGGGCGTGCTGAGTGGGCTGTTCGCCACCGTCTCGGAGGTCGTGTTCTCGGCCCCCATCGTCGCCGACTCGATGCGACGGGAGTACGCCGACCTGCTGGCGCGCGACCACCAGATCATCCCGCAGGGGCAGTCGCTGGTGCCCGCCGGCAGCGACACGGACCGGCAGCCCCGGAGCGTGCGCCGCGGCGCCGACGGCGTGGAGACGGACCTGCCGGAGTCCTCGCTGGCCGACCTCCTCGCCGGTCTGAAGCCGGAGACGGTCCTCGTCGTCGGCGCCGGGACGGTGGCACCGCGCAAGGGCGTCGAGTTCTTCATCCAGGCCGCCGACCAGGTCCGCCGCGCCGCAGGCGCGCAGGACGTGCGCTTCGCGTGGATCGGCGACCGCATCCCGTCGCTGAGCTGGTACATCGACGAGCTGCACGAGCAGCTGCGCCGGAGCAGGTCGGGCGACGTCGTCACCTTCCTGGCACCGACGTCCAACCTCGCGCCGCTGTACGAGCGCGCGGACGTGTTCTTCCTGTCGTCGCGGCTCGACCCGCTGCCCAACGTCACCATCGACGCCGCCCTGTCCGGCATCCCGATCGTCGCGTTCGACGGGGCGAGCGGCTTCGCCGAGTGGCTGAGCCGGGACGACCTGCTCCACGAGCTCGTCGTCCCGCACCTCGACACCTCCGCCGCCGCCTCCGCCATCCGCCGGCTCGCCGACGACCCGGAGGGACGCCTCACCTACGGCGACCGGCTCCGGGAGGCCGCGGTCCAGGCGTTCGACATGACCGGCTACACCACCCGGCTCGTCGAGCTCGGGCGCGCCGCGCAGGCCGCCCACCAGCAGGAGGAGCTCGACGTCGCCGCGCTCGAGGAGTCGGGCGCGTTCGATGCGGAGCTCTACCGCTACGCCGGCAACGACGGCGACGCGACCACGCTCCTGCGCGAGTACGTGCACCGCTCGCGCCTGACCGCGCCGCGTGCGCGCGCCCGCACCGGCCTGCTCGTGCGCCGTCCCGCCGAGGGCTTCCACCCCCTGATGTACGCCGAGCAGTTCCCGGAGTACGACGAGGCGCGCGACGGCGACCCGTTCGTCGACTACCTGCGCCGCGGGTCGCCCGAGGGCCCCTGGGCGAAGCAGGTCATCCGCCCTGCATCCTCGCCGGGTCCCACGGACCTGCGGGTGCTCGTGCACGGGCACTTCCACTACCCCGAGCTGGTCGACGAGTTCCTCGAGCGCCTGGGCAAGAACAGCCAGCAGGTCGACCTCCGCCTGAGCACGACGTCCGCGCACAAGGAGGCCAACCTCCGGCACCGGCTGGAGCGTGCCGGCATCGAGCGATGGCACGTCGACGTGGTGGAGAACCGCGGCCGGGACCTCGCCCCGTTCTTCACGGGACTGGGCCACGAGGTGCTCGACGAGTACGACGTCGTCCTGCACGTCCACGGCAAGCGCAGCCCCCACGTCGCGGGCGAGGTGGCGGACCGCTGGCGAACCTTCCTGTGGGAGAACCTGGTGGGCGGTCGCGCTCCCATGATGGACACCATCTGCCAGGCGTTCGCGGCGGACGAGGGCCTCGGCCTGGTAGCGCCCGAGGACCCGCACCTCAACGACTGGGACCTCAACCGCGCGGAGGGCGAGCGGCTCGCGACGCGCTTCGGCCTGACCCGTCCGCTGCCGACGCACATGGACTTCCCCATGGGGGGCATGTTCTGGGCGCGCACCAGTGCGCTGCGCCCGGTGCTCGACGCGCGCCTGCAGTGGGACGAGTACCCGGCCGAGCCGGTGCCCATCGACGGGACCATGCTGCACGCCCTCGAGCGGATCATCCCGTTCGCGGTGGAGGAGGCCGGCTTCCGGTTCGCCAAGTCGTCGGTCCCGGGCGTCGGGCGCTGACCCTTCCCTGACCGTTGACCGCGCAGGGTAGGCGGACGACGGGCCGCTCCCGTAGGGCCATTCCGGTGATCTTGCGCACTCGTGCTGAACGTTCACCGGATAGTGCCCCGACAGGTAGGAGGGACCCCGTACCGTGGGCTCGCCGCGTGCCGCCCGCCGCGGGAACATCTCTAGGAGGACCGTCGTGCGCTCTCGCACCCTGGCCAGGTCTGCTCTGGTCGTCACTCTCGCACTCGGCCTGGCCGGCGGGGTCGGCTCCACCGCCGTGGGGACCGACAAGCCTCAGCTCGAGAAGGCCAGCGCCCCGATCGGGGCCGCGGCCGGCGCACCCTCGACCTCCGACACCGGGCGCTCCGCGGAGTCGGTCAGCCCGCTCAGCCTGGGATACCCGGACGCCGAGTGGACCACGTTCCGGCACCTCAACCTCCTGCGCCTGGACGCCTCCGTGGAGCCGGTCATCCGGCACGGCGGCCTCGACAGCGTCGCCACCAACTGGCTGAGCACCCAGACGAACACCTACGAGCCGCAGCTGGACCCGAACCTCGAGGCGAAGGTGCCCGCGGGCTCCGCGGGCGGCATGCAGCTCATCTACTGGTGGGAGAACGGGACCGACGTCCAGCGCTTCCTCGAGCTGGTGGCCGACGAGCTCTACTACGACGGGGTGGACGCGGACGTCACGGACTCGGGCATCGCGATCGGGAAGTCGTCCTACGGCCTGTTCGCGTACTACATCCTGCTCGGGTACCCCCACAGCACCCCCAACGCCGGGGAGATGCCGCTCTACCGCTTCTACAAGCCGAGCGCCGGGACGCACTTCTACTCGACGTCGAAGGCGGAGCGGAACTCGGTCATCGGGCTCGCCGACTACCGGTACGAGGCGCTCGTCGCGTACATCATGGCCCCCAACGCGACGTCGACCACGACCCCGCTGCAGGACCTGAACCGCTTCCAGCTGAAGTCGTCCGGGACGCACTTCTACACGTCGTCGCCCACCGAGTACGCCGCGGTCCTGACGTACCCGCAGTACTCGCTCGACGGGGTGGCGGGGCGCGTCTTCGCACAGCCGGCGAGCGGGCTGACGGCGATGCACCGGTTCCGGCGTCCGGCCTCCGGGACGCACTTCTACACGGCGAACACCGCCGAGGTGGAGACGGTCAAGACCATCCCCGGGTACGTCTACGAGGGCGTCGCCTTCTACCTGCGCGTCGCCAACTGAGTCACGCACTCGGAGCGCCCGTCGCCGTGAGGCGGCGGGCGCTCCGTGCTGTGCGCGCCCACTAGGCTTCGTCGATGCCCCCGACGACCGTGCAGAGCCTGCTCACCTCGCTCGTGCGTGAGCCGGGCCGGCCGCGTCTGACGTGGTACGGCGACGACCACGAGCGGGTGGAGCTCTCGGGTGCGGTGCTCGAGAACTGGGTCAACAAGACCACGAACCTCCTGGTCGAGGAGTTCGACGCCCAGGCCGGGGTCAGGGTCGCGCTGGACCTTCCCGGACACTGGCGGACCGTCGTGTGGGCCCTTGCCGTGTGGCGCACCGGGGCGTGCGTCGTGCCGCCGGGCGACGCCGCGACCGACGTCGTGGTGACCGACCGTCCCGCCGAGGTCGTCGGCTCCCCGCACGTCGTCGCCGTCGCACTGCCGGCCCTCGCCCGGCGGTTTCCCGAGCCGCTGCCCGCCGGTGCCACGGACGCGGCGGGCGCGGTCATGACCTACGGCGACGTCGTCGGCTGGACCGCGGCCGTCGACCCCTCGGCACTCGCGCTCGACGCCGACGTCGTGCGCACCCACGCGGACCTGCTCCGGGGCGCGGCCCCGGCCCCCCACCGCGTCCTGGTCCCGGCCCCCGAGCGGGCGGACGCCGTGGCCTTCCTGCTCGACGTCCTGGCGGTGCTCGAGGGCGACGGGTCGGTGGTGGCCACGAGCCCCGAGGTCACCGCGGAGCTGCGCAGCGACGCACCTCGCCTGGCCCGCCTGGTCGCCTCGGAGCGCATCACCGCCGGAGCGCTCGTCGACGAGGGCTGACCGGGCGGGGTCGCCGACGCGCACCACATCGGGAGGAACCGGACGTCGCGAGTGGCGGACGCCGGATCGAGGACCTGGTGTCCCTAGAGTTTGGTCGACCCATCCCCCCGAGCGAGGCGATCGATCATGAGCTCTGGCAGCCGCCGCACCGCCGTCGTGGTCGTCGTGCTCGTAGCGGCGCTCGTCGCGGTGGCCGCAGTGTTCGCGGTCGTCGCGCTGCAGCGACCCGCCGACCCCGACGTCCGCCCCACGGGTACCGGCTCCGCCTCCCCGACGCCGACGGGCTCGCGCACCGCCGCGGTGCCCGAACCGTCACCGACGACCGGGACGACCCAGCAGCCGCCCGCCACGCCCGAGCCGACCGCGGGCTCCACGACGGAGCCCTCGAAGCCCCTCGCGCCCGCGGCCGTGACGCTGACCTTCTCCGGCTGGGACGCCGCGGCGGGCGCGGCCGTCGTCGGAGGTTTCGTCGAGGTCCTCGAGCCCGCCGGCAGCTGCCGGCTCACGCTCAGCCGCGGGTCGAGCGAGATCACCACCGTCGTCGCGGCCAGCCCGGACGCCACGACGATGGCCTGCGGCGAGCTCTCCGTGCCCCGCACCGCCCTGACCACCGGCTCCTGGCAGGCGGTCCTGTCCTACTCCTCCGCGACCAGCGCGGGCTCGGCGCCCGCCGTCACCATCGAGGTCCCCTGATGACTCGCGTCCTGTCCCGTCGCCGCACCGTGGCCGTCCTGACCGTGCTGGTCGTGGCCCTGGGCCAGCTGCTCGCGGTCGTCGCGGGCCCGCTGACGGCCCCCGCGCGGGCTGCGGACCTCAGCCTGTTCGAGCCCGGCTTCATCATCAGCGACGCGATCTTCTACGACTCCGGCACCATGGGCGCCGGCGACGTGCAGACCTTCCTCAACCAGAAGGGTGCGTCCTGCGTCGCGGGGACCGACGGGTCGCCGTGCCTGAAGAGCTTCCGCCAGGCGACGGCGACGCGGGCGGCCGACGCCAAGTGCGCCGGGGCCTACACCGGCGCGGCGGACGAGACGGCGGCGACGATCATCGTCAAGGTCGCGCAGGCGTGCGGCATCAACCCGCGCGTGCTCATCGTCATGCTCCAGAAGGAGCAGGGCCTCATCACCACGACGAATCCCAGCGCCAGCCGCTACCGAGCAGCGATGGGCTACGGGTGCCCGGACACCGCCCCGTGCGACGCCCTGTACTACGGCTTCTTCAACCAGGTGTACTCGGCGGCGGCGCAGCTGCGGAACTATGCGAACAACCCGACCAAGTACAGCCACCGGGCGGGGCTCACCAACAACGTGCGCTTCCACCCGAACACGGCGTGCGGCACCTCGTCGGTCTTCATCCAGAACCAGGCGACCGCAAGCCTGTACAACTACACGCCGTACCAGCCGAACGCGGCCGCGCTCGCCGCGGGCTACGGGACCGGCGACGCCTGCTCGTCGTACGGCAACCGCAACTTCTGGAACTACTTCCGTGACTGGTTCGGCCCGACCACGGACCGCCAGCCCGTCGGCTCCCTCGACTCCGTCACGGCGGACGCCACCGGCATCACGGCCACCGGGTGGGCGCTCGACCCCGACACGCACAACCCGATCGCGGTGCACGTCTACGTCGGGTCGTCGGGCTCGGCGTTCACCGCCGACCGCTCCCGCCCGGACGTGGGTGCCGCGTACAAGAAGGGCGACCTGCACGGGTTCAGCGCCACGGTGCCCACCGCAGAGGGCACGTACCAGGTGTGCGTCTACGCCCTCAACGACTGGGCTGCCGGCGGCAACACGCAGATCGCGTGCCGGTCGGTCACCGTGGTCAACCGCGCCCCGATCGGCACCGTCGACTCCGTGACCGTCGCCCCCGGGTCGGTCACCGCCACGGGCTGGGCCCTCGACCCGGACACCGACGCCTCGATCGCCGTGCACATGTACGTCGACGCGGCGTCGGCCGCCTTCACGGCCAACCAGTCCCGTCCCGACGTGGGCCGCGCCTGGGGCCGCGGGGACGCACACGGCCTGGTCGCCACCATGAAGACCACGTCGGGACCCCACACGGTGTGCCTGTACGCCATCAACGCCACACCTGGCCACAACCCGCAGATCGGCTGCCGCACCGTGACGGTCCCGCCCGTCGTCACCCCGCCGGAGTCCAACCGCCCGCCGATGGGCAACCTCGACACGGCCACGGCGGGCGAGGGCACGGTGTCCCTGTCCGGCTGGGCGCTCGACCCCGACACCGACGACGCCGTCACCGTGCAGGTGTCGGTCGACGGCACCGTGACCAGGTCCCTGGTGGCCCAGGGGTCGCGTCCCGACGTCGGGCGCGTCTGGGGGCGCGGCGACCTGCACGGGTTCGCGACGGCAGTGGGGACCACGTCCGGCTCGCACGAGGTCTGCGTCACGGCGCTCAACGCGACGGCCGGACCGTCCACGCAGATCGCGTGCCGGACCGTCGTCGTCCCCGTCGTGCAGACGCCGCCCGCGACGAACCGTCAGCCGTTCGGCAGCATCGACTCGCTGACCGTCGCTGCCGGGTCCATCACCGCCTCCGGCTGGGCGCTGGACCCGGACACGTACGACGCGATCGCGATCCACATGTACGTCGACTCCGCGGCGGCAGCGTTCTCCGCCAACCTGTCGCGGCCCGACGTGGCCACCGCCTGGGGCAAGGGTCCGTTGCACGGCTTCACGGGCACGATGACCGCGACGCCCGGCCCGCACACCGTGTGCATCTACGCCATCGACGCGACCGGTGGCGCGAACCCCCAGCTGGGCTGCCGCTCGGTCACCGTCCCCTGACCCGCAGGGTCACCAGCTGACGACACGGTCGGCGAGACCCTCGACCCCCAGCGCCTCGCGCAGCGGGTCGAGGTAGTCGGGGCCGACGACGACGACGGACGACGGGTCCGCGGTGAGCACGCTCCGCGCGACCTCCACCGCGCGCGCCGGAGACTGCGGTTCCACCCCGAGGAGTCCGGCGGTCGCGTTCCCCTCGTCCGTCCAGGAGTCGGTCAGCGCGTAGAACCACTGTGCGGCCGCCACCGGGTGCACCCCGTCGTCCGCGGGGAACGACAGGTAGACCGGGTGGTCCCAGCCGCCGGGCACCCGTGCACCGAGGGCCTGCGGGAGCAGGCGAGCCATGAGCGGCGGCTGCCCGGACGCCGCCGCGAGCTCCGAGCGCGCCGCGATCCCCGGAGCCGCCGCGGGGCCCAGGGCGGGCAGCGCCGGGTCGATCCCACCCCAGCACACCAGCGCCGCGGCCGTCGCCACGACGCCCGTCACCGCCGCTCCGGCCCGTCCCGCACGGCTCCGCACCGCGGGCAGGGCCGAGAGCACGCCGGCGGCTCCCACCGCGAGCAGGACGACCGCGAGCAGCTGCAGGGCGCGCGTGAACTTCCAGAAGTAGTAGCCGAGCGCCCCGTCGGCCGACAGCTGCAGGCCGGCGATCGCGGCCGCCGCGCCGACGCCGACGAGCACCACGAGCAGGCTGGCCGCGGACCGCAGCGACACCGCAGAGCGCACCCGTGAATACCTGCGCCGCAGCAGCAGGAGCGCGAGCCCCACGGCCACGCACGCACCGCAGAGCAGGACGGTGACCCGGATCGAGGCGGGGCTGATGCCGCCGTCCACCACGAGGATGGCCCCCACCCGCTGACTCCCGATCACCGCGACGCCGTACGCCGTGGCGACCAGCGTGACCAGGGCGACGCCGGCCGTCCACCCCAGCGCCGCCCGCCCGCCCCGCCAGCGCGCCCGACCCCACGGCAGGAGCACCACCAAGACGAGGGGCGCCGCGAGGCACAGGAGGAGCGACCAGTTGTGGGCCACGGCGACCACCGCGCCGCCCGCCGCCGCCGCGTGCACGGGCAGCGCGATGCGCGCGGCGGGGACGAGCACCAGCGGCACGGCCGCGAGCATGAGCGTGGCCACGAGGAAGTTGGGGAACCCGTCGGACAGCATGCGCCCGCCCGGACCGAGCACCAGCGCCGACCAGGTGGCGATCGACACCACGGCCGCCGCACCGGGCCGGCGGCGCAGGCCGGGAAGCGCGCACAGCCCGGCGACGACCGTCAGGACGCACAGCACGGCGACCACCGCCATGACGGACGTGTAGGCGACGAGGTCGTCGGCCGCCGAGCCGCGGCCCGGCCGGACCAGCTCCAGGAGCGTGGCCGCGACCGCGTGGTAGCCCTGCGGGTAGTGGGCGTACGCCAGCTGCTCTCCCGCACGAGTCGGTCCGTGCCACCCGATGACCACCCCGTGCAGCCGGAGGGACTCGGTGATCCCGACGTGGGCGGAGTGGTCCCAGCCCCGGACCAGCAGCGCCAGCGCCGAGTCCGCCGACCGCACCCGCCACCACGGCGCCAGGACCCATGCGGTGCCGAGCGCCGCACCGGCGGGCACGAGGTCGACCAGGCGCCACCTCGGCCAGAACGATCGGGCGCGGGCGCGCGGATCGGCCGACCCCGCGACCACCCCGGCCAGGGCTCCCGCCAGGGCGGCGACGATCGCGGTGCCGCGACCGAACGTGCCGACCTGCCCGGGGACCCACCACAGCACCGGGACCCAGCCCAGCGCGAGGCACCCCGCGAGCAGGACCCGGCGGGACAGGTCGCGGGACGTGGGGACCGCCAGGGTGAGCGCCGCGAGGAGCACGAGGACCGCGGCACCGTCAAGGGTGCCGGCAGCGCGCAGGGCCACGACGACGCCCGCCACGACCAGCCCGGCGCAGAGGCCCCGCAGGGTGCGCCGACGGCCCAGGGGATGCACGGAGGCGTGCGCGAGCACGTCGGCGGGCACGTCGTCCCTGACGAGCACTGCGTCGTCCCTCACTGTCTTCTTGCGCCCCCGCGTCACCCGCGGCAGCGGCGTCCGAGGCGGATCCTACGGAGTGAAGTACCCCTGGACGTCGACCACCAGCTCGGTGTCGTAGGACTGGGTGTAGAACGAGACCGCGCCTCCCGCGCCCACCGGGACGATCACGAGGTTCGGCTCGTCGACGGCCCGGTTCACGTTGAGGTTGGAGATCAGCGGCACCGCACCGCCGACGACCGTCGGGAAGACGCGGATGTTCGTCGTGCCGCGCGGCGACGCCGCCGTCACGTTGAGCACCACGGCCGTGGCCTCCGCCGGGACGCCGCCCACGCCGGCGACCGTGAGGGTCGACGTCACGCCCGCCCGCAGCGTCGAGGCCAGGCCCAGGCCCGACCGCGTGTCGGCGATCCGGGCCGGGTCGAGCGCCGTGTAGCCCTGGCCTCCGGTCGGGCTGTAGTACCCGGCGAGGTCAGCGACGAGCCACGTGCTGTAGGCCTCGGTGTAGAACCGCACCTTGCCCCCGTCACCGATCTGCACGGTCACGAGGTTCGGCTGGTCCTCTCCGTTGCCGGCGGGGTTGAGGTTGGAGATGACCGGCGGGACCTGGGAGGCGGAGTCCGCCGGCCGCGGGTACACCCGGATGTTGGTCGGACCGAACGGGGCCACCGCGGTGACGTTGAGCACGACGGCGGTCGCGTCCGCGGGCACGCCGTTCCTCCCGCGTACCTGCAGGTCGACCCACGACTTGAACTCCAGGCGGCCGACCGGGACGGAACCCGTCCCGTCACGCAGGTCCATCATCCGCACGGGCGTGACCGGCGTGTAGGCGGTGGTCCCGGTGGGGCTGTAGTACCCGGCGAGGTCGACCACGAGGTCGGCGGTCGCGCGCTCGATCGCGAACCGGACCGCGCCCCCGGCGCCCAGCTTGACCGTGACCAGGTTCGGCTGGTCGGTCCACTGCCGGACGTTGAGGTTGGACACCAGCGGGACGGCGTTGCCGGACGCGGGAGTCGGGAAGACCCGGATGTTGCCGAGGTCGCTCGGGGCGACGGCGGTCACGTTGAGCACGACCGCAGTGGCCGTGGCGGGAACCGACTCGCCGCCGAGCACCAGGTCGATCGGCCCGGGCGGCCAGAGCCGGCCCAGGTGTCCCCCGGTCCCGTCGCGCGTGTCGAGCACCCGCACGGGCGCGACCGCGGTGAACCGGTCCCCGCCGGCCACGGGCGCCGCCTCTGCCGCGGTCGGCACCAGCACAGTCGCCAGGAGCAGCACAGCCAGGATCCCTCCCACGGCTGCCTTGATCCGTGCTGTCGACCACGCTGTCGCCGTCATGTCTGGTCTCCCTCGTCCGTCGTCCCACGGGGAGGCTAGCGCCGCGGACGGGCCGTCGGAGGCGATATGCGCAGGAGCCACCCGTCCGGTGCGGCACACTTGGTTCCCATGCGCGGAATCATCCTGGCCGGCGGCTCGGGCACACGGCTGCACCCCATCACGCTCGGCGTCAGCAAGCAGCTCGTCCCGGTGTACGACAAGCCGATGATCTACTACCCGCTCTCGACGCTGATCCTGGCGGGGATCAGGGACGTGCTGGTCATCACGACGCCGCACGACGCCGATCAGTTCCGGCGGCTCCTGGGTGACGGCTCGCAGTTCGGCATCTCCATCACGTACACGGTCCAGGCCGAGCCGAACGGGCTCGCGCAGGCGTTCGTGCTGGGCGCCGACTTCGTGGGGACGGACTCCGCCGCCCTGGTCCTGGGCGACAACATCTTCTACGGGCCGGGCCTCGGCTCCCGCCTGGAGCGGTTCGAGCACATCGAGGGCGGGGCGGTGTTCGCCTACCGCGTCGCCGATCCCACCAGCTACGGCGTCGTCGAGTTCGACGAGTCGGGCAAGGCGCTGTCGCTCGAGGAGAAGCCGACCAAGCCGCGCTCGAACTTCGCCGTCCCCGGCCTGTACTTCTACGACAACGACGTCGTGGCCATCGCGCGTGACCTGAAGCCGTCGGCGCGCGGCGAGTACGAGATCACCGACGTCAACCGGGTCTACCTCGAGCAGGGCCGGCTGCAGGTGGAGGTGCTGCCGCGCGGCACCGCCTGGCTCGACACCGGGACGTTCGACTCCCTGCTGGAGGCCTCGGACTACGTGCGCACCATCGAGCACCGCCAGGGGCTCAAGGTCGGCTCCCCCGAGGAGGTCGCCTGGCGTCGCGGGTTCCTCAGCGACGACGAGCTGCGCGTCCGGGCGGAGGCGCTCACCAAGTCGGGCTACGGCAGCTACCTGCTGGGCCTGCTGGAGGAGCGGTCATGAGCGCCGCCAGCGCCCTGGAGGACCCGCAGTCGCAGCCGCAGCCGCCCCGGCGAGCGCTGCGCCGGGCCCTGACCGGCCGCGAGCTGGACCCGCGCAACAACAGCCTCAACCTCATCCGCCTGGTGCTCGCGGCCACCGTGCTGTTCGCGCACACGTACTACATCGCGGGAAGGGGCGTCGGGCCGCACATCGACGGCGAGAACCTGGGCGGCTGGGCGGTCTTCGGCTTCTTCACCATCAGCGGGTACCTCATCACCGCCAGCCGGCTGGGCAACGGGCTGGGCACCTATCTGGTGCACCGGATCGCGCGCATCATGCCCGCGTTCTGGGTCTGCCTGGTGGTCACGGCCGGGGTCTTGGCGCCCATCGGCTACTGGGCGGTGCACCGCACGCTCGACGGCTTCCTCACGACGCCGACCGCCCCGGCCAGCTACGTGTTCGCCAACTTCTTCCTGAAGATCGGTGCCTACGACGTCGCCGGCACCCCCGGGAACGTGCCGTACCCCGGTGCGTGGGACGGCTCGCTGTGGAGCCTGTACTACGAGTTCCTCTGCTACCTCGTGATCGCCGGCCTGCTCAGCATCGCCTGGTTCCGGCGGTCTCCCTGGCCGCTGGCGGTCGCCTTCGGAGTCTCGGTCGCGGTGTGGGCGAAGATCGAGGTCGTCATGCCGTACCTCGGCGGCAACCCCGACGTCTCGCTGCTGGCCAAGCTGCTCCCCCTGTTCCTCGGCGGGGCACTGGTCCAGGTGCTGCGGTCGCGCCTCCCCCTGCACTGGGTCGGTGCCCTCGGCGCCCTCGTGGTCTCCGGCGTCGCCATCGCGGTCCTCGACGGCTGGGGGGCGCAGCTCACCGCGCCCCTGATCACGTACCTGCTGCTGTGGGTGGCGTCGGTCGTGCCCGCCCCGCGGCTCATCCAGAAGCACGACATCTCCTACGGCGTGTACATCTACGCGTTCCCGGTCCAGCAGCTGCTCGCGATCGCCGCGTTCCAGGTCCACGGCCTGCTGCTGTTCAACCTCGTGGCCCTGGCGGGGACCGTGCCGCTGGCCATCGCCAGCTGGCTGCTGGTGGAGCGCCCGATCATGCGGCGCGCCCGGCGCACCACGCGTCCGACCCCCGCACCGTCTGCCACGCAGCCGGACCAGCCGGCCGCGCAGACGCCGGTCGGGTCCCCGGCCGTCCGCGACACCGCCCCCTCCCCGGTCGGCGCCTGAGCCCGCGATAGGCTCGGTCGACCTCCACCACCAGACGTATGGGACACCCATGACGCGCGCGCTCATCACCGGAATCACCGGCCAGGACGGCCTCTACCTCGCCGAGCTGCTGCTGGCCAAGGGCTACGAGGTCTACGGCCTGATCCGCGGCCAGAACAACCCGAAGTACGAGCTGGTCGAGCGCACGGTCCCGGGTGTGCACCTGGTCACCGGTGACCTGACCGACCTGTCGAGCCTGCTGCGGGCGCTCGCCGTCGCGCAGCCCGACGAGGTCTACAACCTCGGTGCCATCTCGTTCGTCGCCTACTCGTGGGAGAACGCGCACCTCACGTCCGACGTGACGGGCAAGGGCGTGCTCAACATCCTCGAGGCCATCCGCCTGCACGCCGGCAAGGACGCGGACAAGATCCGCTTCTACCAGGCGTCGAGCTCAGAGATGTTCGGCAAGGTGCAGGAGGTCCCGCAGCGCGAGTCGACCCTGCTGTGGCCCCGCTCCCCCTACGGCGTGGCCAAGGTGTTCGGCCACTACATGACGATCAACTACCGCGAGTCCTACGGCATGCACGCCTCCTCGGGGATCCTGTTCAACCACGAGTCGCCGCGCCGCGGGCCGGAGTTCGTCACGCGCAAGGTCAGCCAGGCCGTCGCGCGCATCTCGCTGGGTCTGCAGGACGGCATCACCATGGGCACCCTCGACGCCAAGCGCGACTGGGGCTTCGCCGGCGACTACGTCGAGGCCATGTGGCGCATGCTCCAGCAGGACGAGGCCGACGACTACGTGGTGGCCACGGGCGAGACCCACTCGATCCGCGAGCTGCTCGACATCGCGTTCCGGCGCGTCGGCATCGAGGACTGGACGCACCTGGTCCACCAGGACGCCCGCTTCATGCGCCCGGCCGAGGTCGACCTGCTCATCGGGGACCCCAGCAAGGCGCACGACGTCCTCGGGTGGAAGCCGAAGGTCGGCTTCCAGGAGCTCGTCGAGATGATGGTCGACAACGACCTGCAGGAGCAGCGCGCGCTCGCCGGGAAGTGACCGCGTGACCGTCGCGCTCGTCACCGGCATCACCGGGCAGGACGGCAGCTACCTGGTCGAGCGGCTGCTGGCGGACGGCGTCGAGGTGCACGGCATGGTCCGGGCGGAGGACCCCTCGACCGGACCGCTGCGCGTCGCGCACCCCGAGGTGCACCTGCACGAGACCGATCTGGCCGACGGTGCCGGGCTGCACCGGTTGGTCCGCGCGGTGGCGCCCGACCAGCTGTTCAACCTGGCGGGCATCAGCTCGGTGGCCCTGTCGTGGCAGGAGCCGGCGCTCACCGGCCGGCTCAGCGGCATCGCGGTCGCGGAGCTGCTCGCCGCCGCGCTCGAGGTCCAGGAGTCCACGGGCAGGCCGGTCGCGGTCGTGCAGGCGTCGAGCGCCGAGATCTTCGGCGAGCCCGACCGGGTCCCGCAGGACGAGGCGACGACCGTGCGCCCGACCAACCCGTACGGGGCGGCCAAGGCGTACGCGCACCACATGTCGGGCATCTTCCGGCTGCACGGGCTCGCGGTGTCCAGCTGCATCCTGTTCAACCACGAGTCCCCGCGCCGCCCGCCCGCGTTCGTCACCCGCAAGATCACGCAGGCCGCGGCGCGCATCGGCCGCGAGGGCACGGGCGAGATCGTGCTCGGCAACCTCGACGCCCGTCGCGACTGGGGCTGGGCGCCCGACTACGTCGACGCCCTCGTCCGCGCCGCCCGGCACCCTGGCGGGGGCGACTACGTGATCGCGACCGGTCAGACGCACTCGGTGGCCGAGTTCGCGGCCGCGGCGCTGGCGCGCGTCGGGATCGACGACTGGGAGCGGTGGGTCCGCACCGACCCCGCGTTCGTGCGCCCGTCGGACACCGCCCAGCTCGTCGGGGACCCCACCCGCGCCCGCGAGGTGCTCGGCTGGTCGCCGACGCGCTCGTTCACCGAGGTCGTGCAGGCCATGGTCGACCACGACGTGCAGCTGCTCGGCTGACACCCGCACGCGGCAGAGCCCCGGGGTCCACTGCGGACACCGGGGCTCTGCTGCGTGCGCGAGCTAGATGCTGACGCCGGGCTGGGTGTCGATCCAGGACGCCAGCCGGGCGACACCGGCCTCGAGGTCGTACTGCGGCGTCCAGCCGAGGGCGTCGCGCGCGTGGGACACGTCGGCCCACGCGTGCCGGACGTCGCCCTGCCGGAACTGGCCGGTGACGTGCGGGGCGGGCGCGCCGTAGTAGGCGGCGATGAGCTCGGCGGCACGGGCGATCGTCTGCTGCTCCCCCGAGCCGATGTCGATCGGCTCGGTGCCGGGCGCAGCGGCCAGGACGCCGGCGACGACCGCGCGGGCGACGTCGTCGATGAGCACGAAGTCGCGGCGCACCGCGCCGTCCTCGTACAGGGGGATGGAGCGCCCGGCCTTCGCCAGCCGGCAGAACAGGGACATGATCCCCGTGTAGGGGTTGATGAGCGACTGCCCCGGCCCGTACACGTTCTGCAGCCGCAGGGTGACCGGCTCGACGCCGACCGACTGCGCCCACGAGGCCAGCACGTGCTCCTGGGCCAGCTTGGTGGCGCCGTACACGCTCACCGGTGCCGGGGACACCGACGCGGCGGACATGGCGACCGGCTCGGCGTCCGGGAAGTCCCACTGCCCGGCCTCGAGGATCGCGCTGGTGCGCTGCCCCGGGTAGAAGATCGAGCCGTCCGCGCGCCGCCACGCACCCTCGCCGTAGACCGCGCGGGAGCTGGTGAGCACGATCCGGGCCGGCAGGGCGTCGTGCCGCAGCAGCGCGTCGAGCAGCTGCGTCGTGCCGACGACGTTGACCGTCGCGTGCCGCGAGGCCTCGGCCAGGGACTGCCCGGTGCCGGTCTCCGCCGCCAGGTGCACCACGACGTCGGGCCGGACGTCGGCCAGCACCGCGTCCCACACCCCGGGGTCGGTCACGTCGCCCACGCGCAGGTCGACGCGTGCGTCGAGGTCGGCCGGGCGCGCCTGGCTCGGGTGGATCTGCGGGTGCAGGTTGTCGACCGCGACCACGTGCTCGAAGGCGTCGGCCAGGGCCGGGGAGATCGCCGTGCCGATGAACCCGGCACCCCCGCTGACGAGCACCGTGCCCCGTCGCGTCGTGCCCGTCTCGGACGTCGAGGACATGCTCACTGCTCTCCTAGGGGTCGTCGGACCGCCGATCGTGTCACGGCGGTCCTGGGGGTCACTCGGGCGAGGTGCCCGGGCGCAAGGCGTGGCGCAGCAGCGTCCCGAGGCCGTCCGGTCGCTTGGAGGCGACCGCCTGCGGGACCAGGGTGAGGGCGTGCAGCCGGGACGTCAGGTGGGTGCGCGCGGCCCGCTCGGCGCGACGCCAGCCGAGCGCGGCGACCTGGTCCCCGGCCTGCCGGAAGTAGTCGCGCTCGCCGCGGAAGCGGGAGCCGTCCAGCGCCTTGGCCGAGGACGCGCTGGCGGTGTGCCGGCGGTAGGAGAAGCACAGTGTGGGCTCGAGCAGCAGCTGGCCGCCCGCGCACACCACGTCGATGACGAGCGCCAGGTCCTGGATGATCGGCATCCCGTCTCGGAACGGGGTGGACACGAGCACCTCGCGGCGGAAGGCGAGCGACGGCCAGTAGAGCCAGTCAGCGCGCAGCAGGCTGATCGCGAGGTCCTCGCCGGACAGCACCCGCGGGCGGCGGGTCCGGGGCATCATGAGCCGCTGCTTGACCGTGTCGGCCAGCGTGGTCACGACCGCGCCGGTCTCGTCGATGACCTGCACGCCGGGCTGGATGATGTCCACGGTCGGGAAGGCCGCGGCCGCGCCGAGCACGACGTCGACGTAGTTGGGCAGCAGCACGTCGTCGCAGCCCAGGAGCACCACCACGTCCTGCGTGGCCAGGGAGACGCACGTGCGGTAGTTCTCGGTGATCCCCTGGTTGTGCTCGTTGCGCACGTACGTCACACGCGGGTCGTCGAGCTCGGCGAACCAGGCCGCGACCGACTCGTCGGGATAGGCGTCGTCCACCACCGTGAGCAGCCAGTCGTCGTTGCGCTGCGCCAGGACGCTGTGCACGGTGGCGCGCAGGAGCGCAGGCTCGCCCCAGAACGGGACGAGGATGTCGAGTGGCATGCGGACGGGCCCTTCCAGGGGTGGGATGCCCCGACTCTACAAGCCCGACACCCTCCGCACGGAGTCGTCCCCGCCGCGCAGGATGGGCCACACTGAGGGCGCGCGGCGACGAGCCTCGCCCGACCGACGGCGGGATGCGCCCGCCCAGACTCCCCGGAGACGCCCCGATGACACCCGAGAACGACCGTCTCCGGGTTGCGCTGTCGATGCTCACGCTCGTGCCCGGCGGCATGGGCGGTTCGGAGACGTACGCGCGCGAGCTCGTCCGGGGCCTGGCGGCGTCGGACCGGGTGGACGCCACCGGGTTCGTCGCGCGCATCGGCGCCGGCTTCTGCGCCCCCCTGCCCGAGCGCGTCTCGACCGGCGTCACGGGCGGGCACTCCACCGTCGACCGCGTGCGCACGCTCGCGCAGGCGGCCCTGCACGGCCGCGGGCTGCGCGCGGCGATGAGCGGATTCGACGTCGTCCACGTGCCGTTCACGGCGCCGGTCCCCCGACCGCCACGCGGGGTGCCGATGGTCCAGACGCTCTTCGACGTGCAGCACCTGGACCTGCCCCACCTGTTCAGCAAGGCCGAGCTGCTCTACCGGACCAGGTACTACGAGGGTGCGGCTCGCGACGCGGCGGCCGTCGTCACGATCAGCGAGTTCGCTCGTCGGCAGATCGTCGAGCAGGTGGGCGTGGACGCCGACCGCGTGCACGTCGCCCACCTCGGCGTCGACGCCGACGCCTTCACCCCGCACCTGGGCGCGCGTGAGCCGTTCCTCCTGTACCCGGCCCGCGGCTGGGCGCACAAGAACCACGCCCGGCTGATCGAGGCCGTCGGGCTGCTGCGCGAGACGCGCCCGGACCTGCGGCTCGTCCTGACCGGCGGCGCGCTCGACTCGCTCGGCACCGTGCCGACGTGGGTGGACGTGCGCGGTCTGGTCCCGGTGGACGAGCTGCGCCGGCTCTACCGTGCCGCGAGCGCGATGGTCTTCCCGAGCCTGTACGAGGGGTTCGGTCTGCCGCCCCTGGAGGCGATGGCGTCCGGGTGTCCCGTCGCGTCGTCGACGGCCGGTTCCCTGCCGGAGATCTGCGGGGACGCCGCCGTGCTGTTCGACCCCACGGACCCGGCGGACATCGCCCGCGGCACCCTGGAGGCGATCGACCGGACCGAGCAGCTGCAGCCGCTCGGCCTGGCCCAGGTGCGCCGGTTCACGTGGGACCGCTGCCTGCGGGTGCACGAGGACGCGTACGCGGCAGCGGTCCGCACGGCATGACCGTGCCGGACACCCGTCGCCCGGGCGCGCTCACGCGCCGCAACGCCACCGGCGTGGGTGTCGCGTCGATCGTTGCGGCCGCGTCGGGGTACGGCGTCATCCTCATCGCCGCCTGGTCGCTCGAGCCGGCCCGCAACGCCGACTTCCTCGCCTTCTGGTCGCTCCTGTTCTTCGCGTTCGGCATGCTCGCCGGCATCCAGAACGAGACGACGCGCTCGGTGCGCAGCGCGTACGACGGCCGGACGCCGCTCGGCCCCGGGGCCCCCGTGCTGCCCCTGGCCCTCGGGATCGGCGCCGTCCTCGCGCTCCTGCTCGCGGCCACGTCGCCGTGGTGGTCCGCGCCGGTGCTCGGCGAGCAGGACCCGCTCCTGGTCGCCGCCGTCGCCGTGGCCGTCGTCGGGTTCGCGGGGCAGGTCGCGATCGCCGGCGCGCTAGGCGGCGCGGGTCGCTGGTCCGCGTACGCCGTGCTCGTCGGCTCCGAGGCGACGGTGCGGCT
>NZ_CAURTV010000054.1:0-23530 GCF_963527515.1 uncultured Cellulomonas sp.
GCCTGCGCCTGCTCCAGCGCGGTCTGCGCCCCCGCGACCGCGGTCTCCGCGTCGGCCACCGCGGTGTCGGCCTGGGCCTTGGCCGCGTCGTCCAGCGACCCGAGCTCCGCGCGCACGTCGGCGATCCGCTGCTGCGCGGCGTCGGCCTCCGCCTTGGCGTCGTCGACCTGGGCCTTGAGGTCGTCGATCGCGCTGCGGGCTTCGCTCGCGGCGTCCTTGGCCTGCTGGGCGGCGCCGTCGATGTCCGCGTCGGAGCACGCGGCCAGGCCGAGGGCGAGGAGTGCGGCGACGACGGGCGCTCCGGCTCGGGCGAGGCGGGGTCGGTTCGGGATGCTCATGCAGTCCTCCGGTGCTCGTGGGGGCGGGGCCGGTCCCACAGTCTGCCCGTCGGCGGCCTGACACGCCCACCGGGGACAGGCCGACGCCCCGCCGGCTCGGGGGAGCGGGCGGGGCGTCGGTTGGGGGAGTCAGACGGCGGGGAGGGGTTCCAGCTCGTCGGTCTCCTGCGTGGCGCGGCGGGCACGGACGTCGGTGAGCGACGTGCCGTAGTAGGCCGCGGTCATGAGGTCCTTCATGTCCTCGATCATCGGCATGCGGGGGTTGGCGGGGGCGCACTGGTCCTCGTAGGCACCCATCGCGACCTCGTCGAGCCGGGCCAGGAACTCCTGCTCGGCCACACCCTGCGCCTGGAAGGACGACGGGATGCCGACCTTGGCGCGCAGCGACTCGACGGCCAGCGCGTAGGACTCGACGCCCTCGGCGGGGGTCGACGCCGGGAGCCCGAGCATCGCGGCGAGCTGCTGGAACCGCTCGGGTGCCACGTAGTGCTCGTACTTGGGCCAGCTGGTGAGCTTGGTCGGGACCGTGCCGTTGTAGCGGATGACGTGCGGCAGCAGGGTCGCGTTCGTGCGGCCGTGCACCAGGTGGTACGTCGAGCCGACCACGTGGGCCATGGCGTGCACGATGCCCAGGAACGAGTTCCCGAAGGCCATCCCGGCGATGGTGCCGGCGTTGTGCATGGACTCGCGGGCGTCCCGGGTGGCCGGGTCGGTCGGGTCGCCGTTCACCGACATCGCGAGGTTCTCGAAGATGAGGCGGACGGCCTGCATGGCCATGCCGTCGGTGAAGTCGTTGGCGTAGACGCTGACGTACGCCTCGGTGGCGTGCGTGAGGGCGTCGAAGCCGGAGTCCGCCGCGAGCGACGGGGGCATCTTCGCGGTGAGGACCGGGTCGATGATGGCCACCGACGGGGTCAGCGCGTAGTCGGCCAGCGGGTACTTCTTGCCGGTCTCCTGGTCGGTGATGACCGCGAACGGGGTCACCTCGGCGCCGGTGCCCGACGTCGTCGGGATGCACACCAGCTGCGCCAGCTCGCCCAGCACGGGGAACTTGAACGCGCGCTTGCGGACGTCGAAGAACTTCTGCTTGAGGTCCGAGAACTGGATCTCGGGGTGCTCGTACAGCAGCCACATGACCTTGGCGGCGTCCATGGGCGAGCCACCACCGAGCGCGATGATCGTGTCGGGGCGGAAGTGGCGCATCTGCGCGGCGCCCGCCTGGACGGTCTTCACGGACGGCTCGGGCTCGACCTGGTCGATGATCTGCAGCGCGACCTTGGAGGACCGGCGGTTCAGGACGTCGATGATCTTGTCGACGAAGCCGAGGGTGGTCATGGTCGCGTCGGTGACGATGGTGACGCGCGCGACGTCCGGCATGTCGGAGAGGTAGCGGATGGCGTTCGGCTCGAAGTAGGTCTTGGCCGGAACCTTGAACCACTGCAGGTTGTTGTTCCGTCGGCCGATCCGCTTGATGTTCACCAGGTTGACCGCCGAGACGTTGTTGGACACCGAGTTGTGGCCGTACGAGCCGCAGCCCAGGGTCAGGGACGGGATGAACGCGTTGTAGATGTCGCCGATGCCGCCCAGCGACGACGGCGCGTTGGCGATGATCCGGACCGCCTTGACGCGGCTGCCGTACTCCTCGGTCAACGCGTCGTCCTGCGTGTGGATGGCCGCCGAGTGACCCAGGCCGTCGAACTCGACCATCTGCTCGGCCAGCTGGATGCCGTGCTCGGTGGACTCGGCGCGCAGGACCGCCAGCACGGGGGCGAGCTTCTCGCGCGTCAGGGGCTCGTCGGGACCGACGCCGCTGACCTCGACCAGGATGATCGACGTGTCCTCGGGGACGGTGAACCCGGCCTGGGCCGCGATCCACTGGGGCGACTGCCCGACGACGGACGCGTTCAGCTTGGCCTCGCCGCAGTTCTTGCTCTGCGCCTTGACGCCGAAGATGAAGGACTCGAGCAGAGCCTTCTCCTTCTTGTTGGCGCGGTAGGCGTGCAGGATGGCGAACTCGGCCATGGCGGCGTCGTAGATGACGTCGTCCAGGATGACGGCCTGCTCCGAGGCGCAGACCATGCCGTTGTCGAACGCCTTCGAGAGGACGACGTCGTTGACTGCCCGCTTCAGCTTCGCGGACTTCTCGATATATGCGGGAACGTTGCCCGCCCCGACGCCGAGCGCTGGCTTGCCGCACGAGTAGGCCGCGCGGACCATCGCATTGCCGCCCGTCGCGAGGATGAGCGCGACGCCGGGGTGGTTCATGAGGGTGTTCGTCGCCGTGATCGACGGGGTCTCCACCCACTGGATGCAGTGCTCGGGCGCACCCGCGGCTACTGCGGCATCGCGGACCACGCGAGCGGCGGCGACGGACGAGGCCTGCGCGCTGGGGTGGAAGGCGAACACGATCGGGTTGCGCGTCTTGAGCGCGATGAGCGACTTGAAGATGGTCGTCGAGGTGGGGTTGGTCACCGGGGTGACGCCGCAGATGACCCCGACGGGCTCGGCGATCTCGGTGATGCCCGTGATCTCGTCGTGGCTGATGACGCCGACCGACTTGAGCGTGGACATCGAGTTGGTGACGTGCTCGCACGCGAAGATGTTCTTCACGGCCTTGTCCTCGAACACTCCGCGGTTGGTCTCCTTCACCGCGAGGACGGCGAGCTCTCCGTGCTTGTCGAGGGCGGCGACCGAGGCCTTCTTCACCAGGTGGTCGACGTCCTCCTGCGTGAAGCGCGCGTACTCGGCCAGAGCCTTGGTGGCCTGAGCCACCAGCTGGTCGATCGCGGGGTCCGGCTGCGTGCTGGCGTTTTCCGTGACGGGCACTGTGCTGCTCTCCCTGTCGAGTCCGATAGGTGGCGGTTCGCGGGATGTTGACCCCCGGGCGACCCGACAACTCGACGGTACGGAAGGAGCGGGGACTTTCTGTGGGCCGAACGTCCCGTCAGCGCCGGACCCGCTCGATCCACGACGACGAGAGGCTCTCGTCCTCCAGGTCGAGCTCGCGCATCATGCGCCGCATGACCATCTCGTCGAGCGTGCCGGAGTCGCGGCGCTCCATCAGGACCTCGCGCTGCGCGGCGACGATATCGCGGCGCAGGCGCTGCGTCCGCAGGCCCTGCTCGGGGGTCGGCGCGAGCAGCCGGCCGTCCGTCCCGGCCGTCGGCTCCGCGGAGAGGTCCGGGTCCAGCATCTCCGCGGCGGCCGTGGCGCGGGCGCGCCAGAGCGTGGAGAGCCGGTCGATGACCTCGTCCGCACGCTCCGCGCCCAGAGTGCGGCTCCAGTCGGCGCGCTGCCGTTCGAGCACCTCCTGCACGGCGTCGGCGGTGGCCACCCGGACTGCGGCCTCCTGGGCGGCGTCGCGGGCGGACTCGTCCGCGGACCCGATCCCGAGCCGCGTGATGACCCAGGGCAGGGTCAGCCCCTGGACGAGCAGGGTGCCGATGGCGACGGTGTAGGCGGCGAGCTGCAGGGTGGCACGGTCCGGGAACGGCGCGCCCGCGGTGGTGGCCGGGATGGCAGCGGCCGCGGCGAGGGTGACGACGCCGCGCATCCCGGCCCACGACACCACGGCCGACTCGCGAGCGGACAGCGAGTCGCGGGCCGGCCGGTGGCTGCCCCGCAGGCGCACGTGGTCGAACCGGGCGGTGAGGAAGACGTAGGCGGGCCGCACCAGGACGGCGACGACCAGGACGGCGAGCGACACCGCGATCCCGTGACCGAGCCCCTGGTCGGAGGCGACCACGTCGCGGACCACCCAGGGCAGCTGCATGCCGATCAGCGCGAACGTGAAGGCCTCGAGCACCAGGTCGACGGTGGACCAGATGGGCTCCTGGTAGAGCCGGGTCGCGTAGCCGGCCCGCGGCGAGGTGTGGCCGAGGTACAGGCCGGCGGCGACGACGGCGAGGACTCCCGACCCGGCCAGCGCCTCGGCCGACCAGTACGCGGCGAACGGCGTGAGCAGCCCGATCGCCGAGGCGACCACCGGGTCGTCGAGCCGCAGCCGCACGCGGTGCACCACCCAGCCCAGGACGAGCCCCACGGCGACCCCGGCGCCGACGGCCAGCGCGAACGTGGCGAGCCCGTCGGCGAACGCCCAGGCGCCGGTGGCGAGGCCCGCGAGCGCGACCTTGTAGAGCGTGAGGGAGGTGGCGTCGTTGATGAGGCTCTCGCCCGACAGCAGCGTCATCACCCGGCGGGGGAGCCCCAGCCGCCTGCCGACGGCCGCCGCCGCGACCGCGTCCGGCGGTGCGACCACCGCGCCGAGCACGAGCGCGGCCAGGAACGGGACGCCCGGCTCGAGCCACCAGAACACGAGGGCGACGACCAGGGCGGTGACCACGACCAGCCCCACGCCGAGGCGCGTGATGGAGCTCAGGGACGACCGGAAGTCGCGGTAGGAGCTGGACAGGGCCGCGGAGTAGAGCAGGGGCGGCAGCACGAACTCGAGCAGGAGCTCCGGTTCCAGCTCGTAGCGGGGCACACCCGGCACCACCGACACGACCAGAGCCACGGCGACGAGCACCAGGGGCGCCGGCCACCCGCGCCGCCGGCACAGCGCGGTGACCGCGACCGCGCCCGCCACCAGCAGGAAGACCTCCACGTGGTGCACGGTCTGCCCCTCCCGTCGCCACGGCTGCCGGTCCTGGCCAACCTACAAGGGCGCCCGCTCCCGCTCGCGCGACCGGAGCAGCACGGCGATGGTCGCCACGGCAAGCGGCGCGTTGACCAGGCCAGGTGCCCCGACCCAGAACGACCCGGTGAGCAACGCGTACACGGCCCAGAGCGCCGCGTTGGCCAGCAGCAGGACCTGGGTGGGGAGCGAGACGCCGCCGAGCCGGCTGCCGTCGTGCCGGTACCGCCACACCCGCGCCGCCTGCGGCCACCACAGGACGAGCGAGAGCAGGGACGCCAGGAAGCCGACGACCTCGACGTGCAGACCCACCCCAACCCCTCCTCGATCTCCGGGACCCCACCGTGGGGCGCGAGAGAGGCCGGTCGCCTCGGGGAAGGCCCCTAGCGAGGGGCGCAGGAGTGGCCTTGGAGGCGAGGGGGGCACCCCGGGCCCGGGCGTTCACACGACGGCCACCAGGGCCTTCGCCGGGCGACGCGCGCTCGTCGCATTCGCGCGGTTTGCTGGTGGTCATGAGACGCAGCGCAGCACTCTCCGTCCTCGTGGGGGCCGTCACGGTCGCCCTCCTCGCCCCGACGCCGGCCAGCGCCGGTGACCGCGGCGGACCCGACCGCGGCACGCACGCCGCCGTCGTGCCCACCCTGGTCGGCCGCGCCACTCTGTCCGCCGACTTCCTCGCGCCCGGGCCGCCCTCCGGCGCGCTGGCCACCCCGGCGAACGGCCGCCAGGGCCCCTTCGCCGGGCAGGTGATCCCCGGCTTCTCCGGCATGGTCGACGCCGGCGACGGCAGCTTCTGGGCGCTGCCGGACAACGGGTTCGGCACGAAGGCGAACTCCGCCGACTTCCTGTTGCGGCTCTACCGGGTCACGCCCGACTGGCAGACCGCCCGCGGGGGGACCGGCGCCCTCGGCGTCGGGGAGTACCTGTCGCTGCGCGACCCCGACCGCCGGATCGGCTTCCCGATCGTCCACGACGCGACCGCCGACCGCCTGCTCACGGGGGCCGACCTCGACGTCGAGTCCGTCGTCCGCGTGCCGGACGGGACCTTCTGGATCGGCGAGGAGTTCGGGCCGTTCCTGCTCCACGTCGACGCGACCGGGAAGCTCTTGTCCGCACCCGTGCCCTTCGTCGGCGGCAAGTCCCCGCAGAACCCGTACCTGCAGCCCGGCGAGACGCCGAACGTCCGGGCGAGCCGAGGCTTCGAGGCGATGGCGGGCTCGCGCGACGGGCGGTTCCTCTACCCGATCACGGAGGGCGCGTTCGTCGACGACGCCCAGCAGCGCCGCCGGACCATCTACGAGTTCGACACCGCCGCCGGGGCGTACACGGGCCGGACGTGGGCGTACCAGACGCACCAGGACGCGAACGTCATCGGCGACGCGTTCCTCACCGGCAAGCGCGAGCTGCTCGTGATCGAGCGCGACGACTTCCAGGGTCCCGCGTCGGTGATCAAGCGTGTGTACCGGGTCGACCTGGACCGGACCGACGCCGACGGCTACGTCACCAAGACGCTGGTCCTGGACGCGCTGAAGATCGCCAACCCCGACCGGCTGGGCGCGGGCGACGGCTACGGCACCGACGACCCCTTCTCCCTGCCCGTGCAGTCGTTCGAGACCGTGGTCCAGCTGCGCGACGGCCGGCTGCTGATCGCCAACGACAACAACTACCCCGGCAACGCGGCGCGGATCGCGGGCACCCCGGACGACACCGAGCTGGCGCTGGTGGACCTGCGCCGGGTGCGGGCGCCGCGGGCCGGGGACATCACGGTCGTCGGCCACCGTGGCGCCAGCGGGTACCGGCCCGAGCACACGCTCGCGTCCTACGAGACGGCGATCCTGCAGTGCGCCGACTACATCGAGCCCGACCTCGTCCCGACGAAGGACGGCGTGCTCGTCGCCCGGCACGAGAACGAGATCAGCGGGACGACCGACGTCGCCGCGCGCGCCGAGTTCGCGTCGCGCCAGACGACCAAGACCATCGACGGCCGGGCCGTCACCGGCTGGTTCACGGAGGACTTCACGCTCGCCGAGCTCAAGACGCTGCGGGCCAAGGAGCGGCTCCCCGCCGTGCGCCCGGCCAACACCGCGTTCGACGGCCGGTACCAGGTCCCGACCCTCGACGAGGTGCTCGACCTGGCGCGGCACTCGCTCACCTGCGACGGGCAGCAGGTCGGGGTCTACCCCGAGACCAAGCACCCGACGTACTTCGACTCGATCGGCCTCTCGCTCGAGGAGCCGCTGCTCGCGGCCCTGCGGGGCGACGGTCTGGACAGTCGGCACGCGCCGGTCATCATCCAGAGCTTCGAGACGACCAACCTGCGCGAGCTGGACCGCCAGACCAAGGTCGACCTGGCCCAGCTGGTCGACTGCTCGGGTGCTCCGTACGACCTCGTCGCGGCCGGGGACCCCCGCACCTACCGGGACCTGGTGACGCCTGCCGGGCTCAAGGAGATCGCCCGGTACGCCGACGGCGTCGGCCTGTGCAAGGACGTGATGATCCCGCGCAACCCCGACGCCACGCTGGGGACGCCGACGACGGTGATCCGGGACGCCCACCGCGTGGGCCTGGAGGTCCACGGCTGGACGTTCCGGCGGGAGAACCAGTTCCTGCCGGCCGAGTTCCGCAGCAGCGCCGACCCGGCCGGCGTCGGAGACCTGGCCGGCGAGATCCGGGTCTTCCTGAAGGCGGGCATGGACGGGCTGTTCAGCGACAACCCCGACATCGCGGCGGCGACGGTCGGCTGACCGGAGCGAGTCGTCGCCGGTCCGCACCCACGGGTGCGGGCCGGCGACGCTGCGTCTGCGCTCAGCACCAGCGCTGACACCACGCGGTGTTGACGTGACACCATCGTGGTGTCACAGTGGTGCACATGGAACTCGGGCAGTACGTCAACGAGCTGCAGCGGCAGCTGGTCACTGCGGCGGAGAACGGCAGCGAGGAGACCCGCGCGGTCGCCGAGCGGCTCGTCGCCGGCCTGGATGCCGCGGCGCGGCTCGTGCTGCTCGACGCCCTGTCGGCCGCGGCGGGGGAGATCACCCGGGACCTGGCGCCCGGTTCGGTCGACCTGCGGCTGCGCGGTCGGGAGATCGAGTTCGTCGTCGCCCAGCCGAGCACCGACCAGGACAGCGACGACGCACCCGCACCCGTCGACCTGGACGACGCGAGCACCTCACGCACCACCCTGCGCCTCCCGGACGCCCTCAAGGCCCGGGTCGACGAGGCGGCGGCCGCCGACGGGCTGTCCGTCAACACCTGGCTGGTCCGCGCGGTCGCGGCCTCCCTGCAACCCAAGCAACGACGGTCCGCCCAGCGCACCCTGCGCTCCGGCGACAGCTTCGCGGGCTGGGCGCGCTAGCCCCTCCCGCACCTCCACCCGACACCCACCCAGAGGAAGGCAGGCGTCAGCATGCCCACATTCCCCACCCCCGCCCCCATCGACCTGGCCATCAACCTGCCGGTCGGCGCCATCCAGGTGCTCGCCACCGACCGCGCCGACACGGTCGTGTCGGTGACGCCGACCAACCCGAACCGCGCGGTCGACCGCAGGGGCGCGGAGGAGACCACGGTCGACCTCGACGGCCGGCGGCTCACCGTGATGGGCCCGCGACCGCGCCTCAGCTGGATCGGCCCCACCGAGTCGGTCGACGTCACGGTCGAAGTGCCGACCGGCTCCCGGCTGACCGTCGAGATCTCGGTGGGCGGCGTCCGGACCGTCGGACGCCTCGGCGCCACCCGGATCAAGAACGCCACCGGCGGCGTGGAGGTGGACGGCACCGGAGACCTCTGGGTGCGCGCCGGCCACGGGAGCGTCACCGCGGAGACCGCCGACGGGGGCGTCGAGATCACCGCCGACCACGGTCGGATCCGGCTCGGCACGGTCACCGGCGACTCGGTCCTCAAGGCGTCCCACGGCACCGTCCAGGTCGAGGAGTCCGGCGGGGACCTCGAGGCCAAGCTCTCCTACGGCGACCTCGACATCGGCCGCGCGCTCGGCTCCATCACGGCCAAGACCGCCTACGGCGCGATTCAGGTGGGGGAGGTCTCCAGCGGCTCGGTCCAGCTGGAGAGCGGCTACGGCCAGGTCACGGTCGGCGTCCGTCCCGGGGTACCCGCCTGGCTCGACCTGTCCTCCAAGGACGGGCACGTGCGCAACCACCTCGACGGTGACCGCGCTCCCGGCGAGTCCGAGCAGACCGTCGTCGTCCGGGCCCGCACCCGTTCCGGCGACATCACCGTCCAGCGCGCCCGATGAGAGGGAACCAGACCATGACTGCGATCCAGGTACGCAACCTGCAGAAGTCCTTCAAGGAGCTCCACGTGCTGCGTGGCGTCGACTTCGACGTGGCGCCGGGCAGCATCTTCGCCCTGCTCGGCTCGAACGGGGCGGGCAAGACCACCATCGTGCGGATCCTGTCCACCCTCCTGCGGCCGGACGCCGGCACGGCGACCGTCCAGGGGTTCGACGTCACCACCGACCCCCTGTCGGTGCGGGAG
Source organism: uncultured Cellulomonas sp. (assembly GCF_963527515.1). Taxonomy (NCBI): domain Bacteria; kingdom Bacillati; phylum Actinomycetota; class Actinomycetes; order Micrococcales; family Cellulomonadaceae; genus Cellulomonas; species uncultured Cellulomonas sp. Next base: position 9,466 of record NZ_CAURTV010000054.1, read on the forward strand.
TCCATCAGCCTGACCGGTCAGTTCGCCGCGGTCGACGAGATCCTCACCGGCCGGGAGAACCTGGTGCTGGTGGCCCGGCTGCGGCACCTGGACGACCCCGGCCGGATCGCGGACGACCTGCTCGCCCGCTTCGACCTCACGGAGGCGGCGTCGCGACGCGTGGCCGCCTACTCCGGCGGGATGCGTCGCCGGCTCGACATCGCCATGAGCCTGATCGGCAACCCGCAGGTCGTGTTCCTCGACGAGCCGACCACGGGGCTCGACCCCGAGGCCCGCCTCGAGGTGTGGCAGGTCATCCGGGAGCTGGCGACGCAGGGGACCACGGTCCTGCTCACCACGCAGTACCTCGACGAGGCCGAGCAGCTGGCGGACCGGATCGCGATCCTGCACCAGGGCCGCATCATCGCGAACGGCACGCTGGCGGAGCTCAAGGCGCTCCTGCCGCCCGCCACGGTCGAGTACGTCGAGAAGCAGCCGAGCCTGGAGGACATCTTCCTGGCTCTCGTCGGCAACGGAGGCAGGTCATGAGCACGCACGTCCTCGCAGACACGACCGTCCTGACCGGACGCTCCCTGCAGCACATCAGTCGCAGCGTCGACACGATCATCACCACCGCGATCACGCCGATCGCCCTCCTGCTGCTGTTCGTCTACGTGTTCGGCGGCGCCATCGAGACCGGTGCCGAGAACTACGTGAACTACCTGCTGCCCGGCATCCTGCTGATCGCGATCGCCTCGGGGATCGCCTACACCGCCGTCCGGCTGTTCACCGACCTGCAGAGCGGGATCTTCGAGCGCTTCCACTCGATGCCGGTGGCGCGGTCGTCGGTGCTGTGGGCGCACGTGCTGACCTCGCTGGTCTCCAACGCCGTCACGGTGGTGATCATCGTGCTGGTGGGCCTGGTCATGGGGTTCCGCACGTCGGCCGGGGTCGGCGCGTGGCTCGCGGTCGCCGCGATCCTCACCCTGTTCACGCTGGCCCTGACCTGGGTCGCGATCATCGCTGCGCTCACGGCCAAGTCGGTGGACGGCGCCGCCGGGTTCTCCTACCCGCTGATCTTCCTGCCGTTCATCAGCTCGGCCTTCGTCCCCACCGAGACGATGCCCGGGCCCGTGCGGGCGTTCGCGGAGAACCAGCCCGTGACGTCCATCGTCAACACGATCCAGGACCTGTTCGCCCAGCAGCCGGTGGGCAGCGACATCTGGGTGGCCCTGGCCTGGTGCGTCGGCATCCTGGTCCTCGCCTACGTGTGGGCCATGGCCGCCTACCGGCGCAGGATCAGCTGACCTCGCCGCGCGCGGGCGCCCGGGTCGACCTACGCTGCCGGTTCCGGCACGGCGCCGACCCGGGCGCCCGCGCGAGGACGGAGACGCTCATGACTCCTGGCAGACGACTGGCCGACGTCCTGATCGGTGCGTACCAGGAGCGCGTCTCGCCGCACAAGGGCTGGGGGTGCGCCCACCGCGTCGCGCACGGCGGCCCGTCCTGCTCGGCCGCCGTGCGGGAGATCCTCACGCGGTCCGGGCTCGTGCGCGGCGCCGTCCCGACCGCCCTGCGGTTCGTCGCCTGCTACCAGGCGGCGCAGCTGCTGGCCACGACGGACGTGCGGGGCGTGTGCTGCTGCGGCCCGATCCCCATCCCGTTCCGGTTCTAGCCGTCGTTCTCCCCGTCGGGCTGCAGGGCCAGCTCGACCACCTGGTACGGCTCGTGACCGGGCACCACGTTGTGCATGGTGAGGACCGCGTCCTGCGGCCGCACGTGGATCTCCCAGCCCCAGTCGGGTCCGGGCGGTGCCGGGTAGGAGCCCACCAGCCGCAGGACACCGTCGACGACGCCGCCGGAGAAGGTCATCCACGACGGGCCGGTGTGGAAGGAGTCGACCCACACCGCCGACGCCCCGTCCGCGGTGGCGTCCCCGGCCAGCAGGAGCAGACCGTCCTGCGGTGAGCCCCCGTCGGACCAGGTGTACGCGATCGACCCGAAGCGGACCGCGGTCACGCCGACCGACGCGGTCGCCGCCGAGGACTGGTACTCGTCGTCGGGCATCAGGCGCAGGAGGTTAGTCCCGCGCCAGCTGCCCTGCAGCGGCGCGAGGTGGTCGACGATGCTCATGCTCGACGGTACCGAGCGCAGCTGGGCGCGCGCGATGCCGGCGTCGTGCATAGCGTGGTCGCTGCGCGGCTGTCCCGGACCGAGCCGCCGCAGGGTCCTGGAGCCGGCGGGGCCGACGACACACGCTCCTGCGGCCAGGACGACCGGGCACCCCGCCGCCGGGAGGTCCCCATGCCGCACCGACTCCTCGCCGTCCTCCTGCTCCTGGGCGCCCTCGTGCTGGCCCCCGCAGCGGGGGCTGCCGCGACCACGCCGACCGGCGGGTCCGGCTCCACCACCGCCCCGGGCACACAGGTCCCCTCGCCCGACCAGGCGACCGACTACGACGACGGGGTCGGCGGTCCGCACCAGGACACCCCGGAGGAGATGACCGGCCGCGCGGTGTCCACCGGCACGGTGGTCTTCATCGTCGCGGTGCTGCTCGTGACGGCGGCGGTCGTCGTCGCGCTCGTGGTCCGCGGACGCCGGCGCGCGGCCGAGGGGCGCGACCTGCTGTAGGACTCCGGGTCAACCGCGCGGGTCGGTGCGCGGCCTCTCGGCGGTCACGTCCGGGTCGATGCGGTCCGCGGTGCTGAGCCGCTCGTCGAGGTCGGACCGGGCGCCGGTGGCCTCCGCGCTGCGGGCACGGGCCTGGTTCTGCAGCTCCGCGGCGTCGGCGGCGCGGGCGTCGGCCTCGGCCTTGGCGAGGCGCGCCTGGGCGTCCAGCCGTGCGGCCTCCGCCTCGCGGCGCTGGACCTCGACCTGGTCGGCGGCCGCCTTGTCGCGGATCTCCTGGGCACGGGCACGTTCGGCGTCGACCCGTCGCGTCCCCCGGCGCCGGCTGAGCGCGACGGCCAGGATCACGAGGACGACGACGACGACGGCCACGATGATCCATACGGTCTGCTGGTCCATGGTGCTTCCTCCTCGCAGGCGGGTCCCCCCTGCTAGGCATTGGACTGCCCTCCCGGTCCCGTCGCAACCGGGGAACCCCGGGCGGTCTGGGTGGGTTTGTCACGGGGCCCGGATGTGACGTTCGGCACAGGGCGCCGAGGTACCTGCTACTGACCTGCACTCTCGTCGTCGCGGGCTCGTCAGTGGCGAATCTGGGGGCTGTGACGTGGCCGGGGCAACCGCTTACCGTTGAGATCACGAACCGGGGCGCCTGCCGCGGGTCGACTGACTCAGGGGGCATCACTCGCATGGCAGCACCGTCTCGTTCCTTCCGTCGCATCACCGCCCTGGCCGCCGCACCCGTCGCCATCATCGCGGCGGGCGCGCTCGTCTGGCAGAGCTCGACGGCCGCCTTCACCGCGACCACCCGCAACGCGGGCAACTCGTGGAGCACCGGCCAGGTCCTGCTCACCGACGACGACCAGGGCCGTGCCGGGTTCACCGTCACCGGCCTGATCCCCGGCCAGACCGGCCAGAAGTGCCTCGTCGTGACCTCCGGCTCGACGGTCCCCGGCCAGGTCCGCTCCTACGTGCAGAACCTGAACTCGTCGGGCCAGGGGCTGGCCGACCGGATCATGTTCGCGGTGGAGCAGGGCACGGGCGGCTCGTTCGACGACTGCACCGGCTTCACGCCGGCGCCGGGCGCGCTGCCCGCGCAGTCGCTCACCACGCTGTCGCAGGTCAACCGCGACTACGCGACCGGCGGGGGCGTGTGGTCGACCACCGGCACGGTCGGTGAGTCGCGCACGTACCGCGGCACGTGGACGTTCGACACCACCGGGCTGACCCAGGCGCAGATCGATGCCCTGCAGGGTGCGCAGGTGTCCGTCGACCTCGTCTGGGAGCTGCAGAGCACGGAGCCCACGGCCCCGTGACGCCGCGGGGGGCACGCACAGACGCGCTCCCGACGCCCGGCACCGCCCGGCCGAGCAACCACGCCCGCACGCGCCCGGCCGTCCTCGCACAGGACGGCTGGGCTGCGTGGTTCCTCGGCACGGTCGCGCAGTGCTATCTGGTGATCCTCGTCGCGCTCACGGCGATCGCCGCGGTGCCTCTGGGGCTCGGCTGGGGCGGCTCCGTGGTGCAGACCGGGTCCATGCGACCGGACATCTCGCCGGGCAGCGTGGTCCTGACCACCGATCTGCCGGACAGCTCACCGGTGCCGCTGGGAGCGGTCGTGCAGTTCCGCGCGACGGCTCCCGACGGGCAGGATCGCCTGGTCCTGCACCGGATCGTGGCGGCGGGGGAGAACCGGGGCGAGTGGATCACCCAGGGCGACGCCAACGCCGACCCGGACAGCTCGGTCCTCACGCGGGACATGATCACCGGCCAGGGTCGCGTGCTCGTGAGGTGGGTCGGCCTGCCGAGCCTGTGGCTGGCGGCCGGAGAGCTGGGCAAGATCCTCGCGTGGCTCGCTCTCACGGTGGCGGCCGCGTGGCTGGTCGCGTGGTCGTGGCCGCGGCGCGAGCCGGTCGAGGCTCCGCTCGGAGCCGACCAGGGTCCGACCCGGCGCACCGCGCTCCTGGCCGTCGTCGCGGTCGTCGGTGGCGCGACGCTCGTGCCGAGCGAGCCGGCGCACGCGGCGTTCTCCGCCCGGACGGCGATGACCGGCAACACGTTCTCGGTAGGCACGTGGCCCACGCTCGCGCTCGGGCGTGCCTCGACGTACGCCGTCCTCGCGTCCACCAGGGTGGCCAACGTCGCGGCCCTCGGCATCGGCAGCGACATCACGGGGAGCGTCGCGGTGACACCCGGCACGACCGTGACAGGGTTCTGGCCCTGGGACATCACCGGGAGCACCGACAGGAACACGGTCGGTGCGCGCAACGCCCGCACCGACGCCGTCGCGCTGTACGACGCGGCCCGCACCCGGACCGCCACGGCGACTGCGCCGGCCACGGTCACGGGGACCTTGCGCTCCGGGGTGCACCGGCGCGCGGGGGCGGTCGACGTCCAGGGCACGCTCACGCTCGATGCCCGGGGTGACTCCAGCGCCATCTTCGTGCTGCAGGGCAGCTCGCTGACGTTCGCCGCGAACGCGTCGGTCGCCCTCGTCAACGGCGCCTCGGCGGACCGGGTGTTCTTCGTGAGCACGTCGACGGCCGTCGTCGGCGAGGCCGCCTCCGTCCGGGGCGTGCTGCTGGCCTCGGGGGACATCGCTCTCCAGCGGGGCTCGAGGCTCACGGGGCGGGCGATCTCGCTCAACGGTGCCGTGACGCTCACGGCGGCGGCGGTCACGCAGCCCTGACCTGAGGTCCGGGGACCGGTCAGGTCCCCTCCGGGTCGAGGCCGAGCGCGGCCCGTCCACCGTCGACGGCCAGCACCGCGCCGGTGACGAACGACGCGGCGTCGGACAGGAGGTAGGCCACCGCCGCGGCGACCTCGTCCGCGCGCCCGACGCGACCCAGCGGATGGAGCCGACGCATCTCGTCCTCGGTGCGACGCGCCCGCTCGGGGCCCCGTGACCGGAGCAGGTCCGCGTACCTCGCGGTCGAGATCGAGCCCAGCGCCACCGCGTTCACGCGCACCTCCCGGGGCCCGTGCTCGACGGCGGCCGCGCGCGTCAGCCCCTCGATCGCCGCCTTGGCGGTGGCGTAGGGGAGCGAGCCGCGCACCGGGCGCTGGGCCTGGTGCGACGACACGTTGACCACCGCGCCGGGTCCGCGGAACCGGCGGGCCGCGACGGTGGTCCCGACGAGCGCCGGGGCGAGGTTCGCCATGACCAGCCCCAGCAGCTCGTCCGGGGCCGCGGAGGGCTCCGGGTCGCGGAAGACCGCCGCGTTGTTGACCCACCCGTGCAGGGTGCCGAGGGCCTCGGCCGCGTCGGCCGCCGCCTCGGCCACCCCGGTGTCCGCGGCGCTCCCCACGACCGCCGCGACGCGCGCCCGGCCCGGCAGCCACGACACCGAACCAGGATCCAGCTCGACCACGACGACCGCCTCGCCGTCGGCGAGCAGGCGCTCCACCACCGCCCGGCCGATGCCGCGGCCACCACCCGTGACCACCGTCGCGCGCACCCTGTGCTCCTCACCTCTCCGGCGGCCGGCGCAGCGCGTGCATGGCGGGGCCCCGCGCTCCGAGCCGGACCGCGCTGACGTGGACGAACCCGTGCGCCTCGTAGAAGCGCACGTTGGCGTCGACGGTGGTGTTGACGTGGGCGGGCAGGTCCGGGGGGAGCCCCGCGAGCGAGGCGTCGACCAACGCGCCGCCGACACCGGCCCCGCGCCGGTCGGCGTCGACCCCGAGGAGGTGCAGGAGGGCGTGCGGTTCGTCCGGGAGCTGGCCGTGCATCGCCTCGAAGCCTGACCGGATCTCCGCGACGTGCCCGGTGGGCAGCAGCAGGTCCACCATCGAGCGGCCCGGCAGCGCGGGCCCGCCGTCGGCCGCAGCCGGCTCGGTGCCAGGCACGGACCACGCGGCCGCCCCGACGGCGCGCCCGCCGTCCGTCGCGAGCCACGTCGTACCTGCCAGGACGTAGGCCTCGATAGGGGCCCACAGGAACGCCGCCACCGCCGCGTCGCGGTGCGGGTGGGACCCGAAGATCCAGTCCATCAGCGGGTCCGGCGCGAGCGCACGCGCCAGCACGGAGCGTGCCGCGGCCAGGTCCGCCGGGGCAGCGCGCCGCACGTCCACCGTCCCGCCCGCGTCGTGCGCCACCACCGCGACTCCTCTCCGGTCCGGCTCCATCGTGGCGTGCCCGGTCCGGCGCCGTCACCCCCACGTGTCGGGGCGCTGGGGGAACGGGTACGGTGCACGCGGTCGACCGGCACGGGCCGTCGAGCGAGGAGGCGCACGGTGACGCTCGTGGACAACGGCATCTACGTCGACGGGCACCGCACCGGTGACCCGCAGACGCTCGAGGAGACCTACGAGCTGCTGCGCGAGCGCAACGGCATGGCGTGGATCGGGCTCTACCGGCCCGACAAGGACGAGATCCAGTCCGTCGCGCAGGAGTTCACGCTCCACCCGCTCGCCGTCGAGGACGCGCTCAAGGGACACCAGCGGGCCAAGCTGGAGCGTTACGGGGACACCCTCTTCGTCGTCCTGCGGCCCGCGCGGTACCTCGACGCCGAGGAGGAGGTCGAGTTCGGCGAGGTCCACCTGTTCATCGGGCCGGACTTCGTCGTCACCATCCGGCACGCGGAGAACCCCGACCTCGGCGCGGTCCGGCGCCGGCTGGAGAGCAACCCTGCGCTGCTCGCCATGGGTCCCGAGGCGGTGCTCTACGCCGTGTTCGACCAGGTCGTCGACGGGTACGCGCCGGTCATCGCCGGGCTCGAGAACGACATCGACGAGATCGAGGACGAGCTCTTCGCGGGAGACCGGGAGGTCTCGCGCCGGATCTACGAGCTGCTGCGCGAGGTGATCGCCTTCCAGCGCGCCACCGGTCCCCTGCGGGAGATGCTCGACGCCCTGGAGCGCGGCGCCGACAAGTACCACGTCGACCTGGAGCTGCAGCGCGCGCTGCGGGACGTCCTGGACCACGTCCTGCGCACCTGCGAGCGCGCGGACACGTTCCGGGTGCTGCTGGAGAACGCGCTGACCGTCCACTCGACCCTGGTCACCCAGGCGCAGAACGACGAGATGCGCCGGCTCTCCGAGGCCGGCCTGGCCCAGAACGAGGAGACCCGACGACTCTCCGAGACCGGCCTCGCCCAGAACGAGGAGGTCAAGAAGATCTCGTCGTGGGCGGCGATCCTGTTCGCACCCACGCTCGTCGGGACGATCTACGGCATGAACTTCACGTACATGCCGGAGCTCGACTGGCGTGCGGGATACCCGCTCGCCATCGCCGCCATGGTCGCGATGGGTCTCGGCCTGTACGCGGTGTTCAAGCACCGCCGCTGGCTCTGACGGTCAGGACTTCCAGACCTGCACGACGCTGGGCCGCGGACCGCCCCACGTGCCACCTGCCACGGAGCCCGGGGCCACGTAGTCGGGGAAGAACGAGTGCTGCGCGGCCCAGGTCCCGTTCTCGCCGGGGTGCTGCACCGCGACGTAGACCATGTCGTCGGCGTCGCGCACCACCGGGCCGCACGTCTCGGCCTCGGCCGGCACGGACAGGAACTGCTGGACGCGGCCGCGCTCCGGCCCCTCGAGCGGCACCTTGAACAGGCCGTCGCAGTACCCGATGACGCCCGGCGCCCCGTCGGTGGCGAGCCACATGTTCCCGGCGGAGTCGAAGGTGACGTTGTCGGGGCAGGAGATGGGGGAGACCTGGTCGGCCGGGAACCCGGCGAAGTAGGTCGAGGTGTTCGTGGCGGGGTCGCCGCAGAGCATGAGGATGCTCCAGCCGAAGCTCGTCGCAGCGGCGTCGTTCCCCGCCTCGGTGATCTCGATGACGTGGCCGTCGCGGTTGTTGGTCCGCGGGTTCGGCTCGACCGCACCCTCCTTGCCGACCTTCCCGCGGTCGGTGTTGTTGGTGCACACCACGTAGACGCGGCCCGACGTCGGGTGCGGCTCGACGTCCTCGCAGCGGTCCATCTTCGTGGCACCGGCGACGTCGGCCGCCAGCCGCGTGTTGACCAGGACCTCCTCCGTGCTGAACCCGGGCACGTGGCTGACGCCGTCGACGACCAGCGGGATCCACTCCCCGGTGCCGTCGAACGCCCCGTCCGAGGGCAGCGCGCCGGTGCCGGTGATCTCCGCGGCCGGCGAGTCGCCGGCGAACCGCGCGACGTACAGGCTGCCGGCGGTCAGCAGGGTCTTGTTGTGCCGCCGGCTGCGCTGGCTCGCACCGGGCTTGTAGCTGTCGGTGGAGACGAACTTGTACAGGTAGTCGAACCGCTCGTCGTCGCCCATGTACGCCACCGCGCGTCCGGTGCGCCCGATGACGACGTTGGCGCCCTCGTGCTTGAACCGGCCGAGCGCCGTGTGCTTGACGGGCGGGCTGTACGGGTCCAGGGGGTCCACCTCGACGATGTACCCGAACCGGTTCGGCTCGTTCTCATAGCCCGGGGTGCGCGCGTCGAACCGGGGGTCCACCGCCTCCCAGCCCCGCGCGGTCGCCCGGTCAGCCAGCCCGTAGCGCAGGTCGGCGGCGCTCGTGCCCGCCGTGCGGAAGTAGCCGTTGAAGTTCTCCTCGCCGGACAGCACCGTGCCCCAGGGGGTCGTCCCGCCCGCGCAGTTGCCCAGCGTGCCCCGCACGGTCGTCCCCGTCGGGTCCTCCGCCGTGCGCAGCAGCGCCGACCCCGCGGCCGGACCGCTGAACGTGAACGGGGTGCTGCCGGTGATCCGGCGGTTGAGCGGTGCGCCCACGATGTACTTCCACGGCCCGCGCTTGCGCGTCCGGTACAGCTGGACGATCGCCATGCCGTGCGCGGCGATCGCGATGCGCCGCTGCTCGTCGAGCTGCTCGGGCGTCGTCGCCGGGGGGAACATGATGCTCTCGTTCGTGTACTCCTGGTTGGCGACGAGGACCGCGCTGTAGCCCAGCGGCCCCTCGATGATGTCCAGGTAGTCGTTGTTGTAGCCGAACTGCCGCTCCTGCAGCTGTGCGGTCTGCGCGTTCGGGTCGAACACGTCGCGCTTGGAGAAGAGGGGGTCGCCCCAGCGGATGATCGGCGACCACTGGTAGCCCTCGGGCACCACCAGCGCGTCGACGGACGCGGCCACCGGGGCGATCGGGGTGAACGCCAGCCGCGGCCGCCGCCCGCCCCACGCGGCGGCGGGCTGGGCGTCCCCGACGGCGGCGCCGACGACCAGCGCACCGCCCGCGGCGACTGCTCCCCACAGCACGGACCTGCGCGTCATGCTCGCGCTCGCGATGTCCCGGAAGTACTCGTTCTCGCTGGTGTTCGGCACCGCGTGGAAGCACGCGTCGGCGCACTTGAGGTGGCAGGTCACCGGCGAGCGCTTGCCTGCGGTGTGCCCGGCCATCGGCAGCAGGAGGCGGCGGGGGATGCCGGGGCCGACGACGTCGCGGTCGCCCTGACGGTCATCGGTGGTGGTCATCGCGGGGAACCCTCCGTCGCCGTGCATGCTGGTCGGGGACCACGGTGCCGGTCGGACGGATGCGGCAGAACGGACGCCGGATGGCCACCGGGTGAACGTCACGGGAACGACTGCCGGGCGCACCGTCCGACCACCGGTCGTCGCCTGGGCGTCACGGCCCGTGCGCCCGGAGTTCACCCGCGGGGCGCACGATGGCCGGACGCCGTCCCGAAGGAGCACGACATGCGCGTCGACCACGGTCGAGGGCCCTACTCGTCCGGCTACTCGTCCACCGTCGTCACCGAACCCGTCTACGTCGTGGAGTTCTGGACAAGCGGGAGCGAGCCGGAACGCTGCCGGCTGCTCGACGCGGAGGACGTCGACGACGTCATGGACTGGGCCCGGCGCCGGCAGCTCGGCCGCGTCCTCTCGATCAGCATCGAGCACCACGACGAGTACGGCACGTCCGTGCTGCGGCTGCTCGGGCCGACGCGGGTCCCCGGTCGAGAGGTGCGCTCTGCCTGACGCCGACCCCGGCACGCCCGCGACGGTGCGGGAGGATCGGCGGGTGGCGAGCGGCTCGGTGACCGTGGACGTGTGGCTGGCGGCCCCGGACGCCCACGTCACGGTCCGGCAGCGGGGCAGTCTCGACGAGCCGGAACGGGAGCGCGCGGCCGGCCTGCCCGACCACGCGTCTCACCGGTTCGTCGTGGGCCGGGTGCTGCTGCGGACCGTCCTGGCCGCGCGCCTCGCCTGCGAGCCCGCCGACGTCGTCCTGAGCGCGCGGTGCCGGCACTGCGGCGGGGCGCACGGGCCGGTGTCCGTCCTGCCGGACCGGCTGGACGGGCTGCACGTGAGCATCACGCGGTCCGGCCCCGTCGTGGGTGTCGCGTTGAGCACGGCCGGGCCGGTCGGGATCGACGTGGAGTCGCTGTCCGCGGTGGCCGCGGCACCGCTGGCGGACGTGCTGCTGTCCGACCGCGAGAGGGACCACGGCCGCCGCCGTCCCCGCTACTCCAGCCGCGGCGACCTCGCCCGCGCGTGGGTGCGCAAGGAGGCGGCGCTCAAGGCGCTGCGCACCGGGCTCGTGCTCGCTCCGTCCTCGATCGACCTCGAGCGGCCACCGACCGGCATCCACGGCGTCGACGCGGTCGTGCGCGACTCCGTCGCCGTGGCCGTCGCGGGCCTACGGGCGGGCCAGGGCAACGTCGGGGCGGTCGCGGTCGTCGCGCCGGAGCTGGTCGGGGCACCCGACCGCGACCGGCACCGTGCCGCGCCGGGCGGGCGCCTGGTGGTCCGGCGCTACCGCGGGGACGTCGCGCTGCGCTGGTGACCGGGCAGCGCGGGCAGCACCGGGTCGTCCAGCCAGGCGGTCAGCAGCGCACCGACGGCGCTCGCGAGCTCAGGCCCGCCGACGTCCGCGGCCTGCGTGGCGGCGAGCGTCCGGAAGTCGTCCGTCGTCACTGCGGTACCGGCGTGCCGAGCGGTCCACGTTCGCACGAGCGAGCGGTACGCGGCGTCGCCGATCGTGCGCCGCAGCGCGTGCAGGGTCAGCGCGCCCCGCTTGTACACGCGGTCGTCGAAGACGTGCTCCAGGCCGGGGTCGGACAGGACCAGGTCCTGGGGCAGTCGGGACAGCGCGGTGCGGTGCCGGGCTGCGAGCGCGTCCGCAGTCGCGCCCCCGGACGCCTCCGACCAGAGCCACTCGGCGTAGCAGGCGAAGCCCTCGTTCAGCCACAGGTGCTGCCAGGACGCCACCGACACGGAGTTGCCGAACCACTGGTGGGCCAGCTCGTGCGGGACGAGCCGGTCGGTGTCACCGCCGGGGCGCAGGTGGTTGGACCCGAACACGGCCATGCCCTGCGCCTCGACGGGGATCTCGAGGACGTCGGCGGTGACCACGACGCAGTACTCGTCGAACGGGTACGGGCCGAACAGGTCCGTGAACAGGTGCATCATCTCGGCGTGCCGTGACAGCCGTGCGCGGGCGGCCGGCGCGAGGGCGGCGGGGGCGAGGACGCGCTGGGGGACCGGCGTGGTGGCCAGCGTGACGTCGACGTAGCGGCCGATCTGCACCGTGGCGAGGTAGGTGGGCGTGGGGTGCGTCTCGTCGAACACCCACGTCGTCGAGCCGGCGCGCGTGCGGGTGCTCGTCCGGGTGCCGTGCGCGAGGACGACGTACGGGTTCTCCACGGTGACCGCGGTGCGGTAGGTGGCACGGTCGCCCGGCCGGTCGTTGCACGGGAACCACGACGACGCGCCGGTCGGCTGGCTGGCGACGAGGACGCCGTCCTCCAGCTCCTCCCAGCCGACGGGACCCCACACGCTCGGCACGGGCCGGGGAGTACCTCCGTACCGGACCAGCACCTCGAGCACGGACCCCGCCGGGACGACGTCGGTGAGCCGGACCACCAGCCGCCCGGCGCGGTGCCGGTACCGCCCGAGCGTGGCCCCGGTGACGGCGACCTCGGCCACGGTCAGCTCGCCGAGGTCGAGCTCGACCTCCCGCAGGGCGACGACCGTGCGCACGCGCAGCCGGGCCGTGCCGGCGAGCCGGTTGGTCCGGACCCGGTAGTCCAGGTCCAGGTCGTAGTGCTCGACCCGGATCGACGTGCTGCCGTGCCCCAGGGCGTACGGGTCGGACCCGGCCCGTGTCGCGGCAGGTCTCATGCGGCGCGCCACGGGGCGATCGGGTTGCCCACCCACCGGGAGCCGGCGGGGACGCGCTCCCCCCGCAGGACGAGGGACGCCGGGCCGACGGTGGCCCCCGCGTCGAGTGCCGCCGCCGGCAGGATCACCCCGTGCGGGCCCAGGGTCGCGCCCGCGCGGAGGGTGACCGTGTCCAGGCTCATCACGCGGTCGTGGAACAGGTGGGTCTGCACGACGCAGCCGGGGCCGACGGTCGCCCCGTCCCCGACCGTGACCAGGTCCGCCTCCGGCAGCCAGTAGGTCTGGCACCACACCCCTCGGCCGAGGGTCGCGCCCATGCCCCGTAGCCACCACACCAGCGCGACACTACCGGCCGCCGCATCCGCGAACAGCGGGGCGGCGACCACCTCGGTGAAGGTGTCGGCCAGCTCGCTGCGCCACACGAACGAGCTCCAGAGCGGGTGCTCGCCCGCACGGAACCGCCCGACGAGCGCCCACTTCGCCAGCACGGTGACCGCGGCTCCGACCACCCCGGTGACCGCCAGCACGATGCCGCCGACGCTCGCCGCGAGCAGCCAGCCGCCGGAGGCGACGAGCCACTGCAGGGTCAGTGCGGCGGTGACCCAGAGCAGGCCGAGGACGAGCACCGGGACCACGCGCAGCGCCTCCACCGCCGCCCGTGCACGCCTCAGGGCGGGAGTCGGGCTGTACGTGCGGTCGCCGTCGTCGACCGCGGCAGACCGCGCCAGCAGCACCGGCGGGCTGCCGAGGTAGCTGGAGCCGGACCGGGTGCGGCTCGGCGTCGCCGACAGGACCGCGACCAGGCCGTTCTTCGGGACGGTCCGACCGGGCGCGGTCATCCCCGAGTTGCCCAGGAACGCCCGGCGGCCCACCTTGGCGGAGGCGAGCCGCAGCCAGCCGCCGCCGAGCTCGTAGGCCGCGACCATCGTGTCGTCCGCCAGGAAGGCCCCGTCCCGGATCTGCATCATCGACGGCAGACCCACCACGGTGGAGATCTCGGTGTCCCGGCCGACCTGCGCGCCGAGCAGGCGCAACCAGACCGGCGTGACGCTGGACGAGTACAGCGGGAACAGCGACGTCCGCGCCGCGTCCATGAGCCGCTCGACGGTCCAGGCGCGCACGCCCGTAGCCGACCGGACCGGGTGGTACCCCTCCTGCAGCGGCCGGCTCAGCGTGCGCACACCCACGACCACGAGCGTCGCGTAGAGAAGGTAGGCGGCGGGGACCGCGACCAGCGACGCGGCCAGGGCCGGGACGACCGCCGCAGCCAGCGACGGTGTGCCTGCGAGCGCCGCACCGAGGACCGCCAGGGCCGCCAGCGCGGCGACGGACGGGAGGGTGCCGACGCCCGCACCGGCGACGGCGTACGCGATGGTCCAGACGCGGGACCCGCCCGGTCGGCGGGCGGGCCACGGGT